>CAWUNX010000035.1:0-15265 GCA_963923905.1 uncultured Methylocucumis sp. | reverse complement strand
GACAGGCTTAAAACTCAATGAATGCGATGCGGCAGTCGCGGCGGCGGTTAATTTAATGTTATTGCCTGAGAGTTTTAACGCGCTCACGCAAGCTGGAATGTTGGCTAAGGACGTTCTGTGCCGGGCATTTAGTGAACAGGCTAACGGTATGATACCTGGCGAGGCCGTCGTCGCGGTGGTGTTAAAACGGTTAGCAAGAGCCCAAGCCGATGGCGACCCTATTATCGCGGTGATTCGCGCCAGCGGTATTAATTACGATGGTAAAACCAATGGCATTACCGCGCCTAATGGTCAAGCCCAAGCCGAGTTAGTTAATGAGCTATATCAGCGTACCGGTATTCAAGCGAAAGACATTCGCTATATCATTGCGCATGGTACCGGCACGCCGTTAGGTGACCCGGTAGAAGTCAATGCATTAACGCAAGTGTTTAAACAGCAAACCGACCAAACTAAGTATTGTGCATTAACGTCGAATAAAACCAATATCGGTCATAGTTTTGCCGCTTCGGGTTTAGTGAATCTGGTTAATTTAACGTTGGCGTTACACCATCAACAAATCCCCGCGAGTTTGCATTGTAGCGCCGAAAATCCGCATATCGATTGGGCTAATAGTCCGTTTTATGTCAACAAACAAACGCGGGTTTGGCAGGCTAAAGACGGTGAGCTTAGATTAGGTGCAGCGAGCGCGTTTGGCATGAGCGGTACGAATGCCCATGTCGTCGTACAAGAATACCGCGCACCGGTTACGCCAGCTCTGATAAAACCGGGGTATTTATTCGTGTTATCGGCTAAGACCGAGAGCGCATTACGTTTACGCATCGTAGCGTTTGTTGAGTATTTAGCGCAATACAAACCGGGCGACGATAAGTTAGCTACGTTGAGTTATAGCTTATTGGCCGGACGTCACCACTTTACGCATAGACTCGCGTTAGTGGCTACTAGCGTAGAACAATTAGCAGAATTATTAACGCAGTTTTTAGCCGATAAGCGCTTAGCGCAGGCTTATCAAGCGGTGGTCTCGCCTAGGTTTATCGCGCAACCGGGCTTACAAGCCTATGCCGAGCAACTCGCTTCAGCCGATGACAGCGAGGCTTCGGTTTATTTAGACCAATTAGCGCAATTAGCCGAGCTGTTTTGCCAAGGCTATGTTGTTTCGGTAGCGCATTTATTTAACGGTTTGACGTTAACGCGGGCGCGTTTGCCGGGTTATCCGTTTGCTAAAGAGCCGTATTGGGTGAAGCCAGAGGGAGTCCAAGGCTTGCCTTGCTCAGGTGTGAACAGTGTACAAAGCAAGCTTTGTACTCCAAGCATGGCGGTAGAGGGAAGGCTGCATCCATTGTTGCATCAACGCCTAGGCCAAGAGTTACGTTTTAGCAGTTGTTTTAACGGCGATGAATTCTTTTTAGCTCAGCATCAAATCAACCAAACTAAAATTATGCCCGGCGTGGCGTATTTAGAAATGGTAAAAGCCGCGCTGGCAGAATGCGATGCTACTCACTCCTGCATATTGACTAATACGGTTTGGCTTGCCCCGTTAATCGTGGCCGACCAGCCGGTAACGGTGTTAACAGAGCTAAGCCCAACGCCTACTGGTTATGATTGCATCATTTCTAGCCAAGACCAGTCAAAAAGCCATGTGCATTTTCAATGCAAGCTTGTGTTAAAGCCATTTTCTATCCCGGTTTTGGAATACGCGTTAGTGACGCTACGCGCGCGTTGCTCAGAACACCTGGGTGCCGATGAGGTGTTAGCGCTGACATTACGCGCGTATGGCAGGCAAAGCAGCGACGAGAGTGGTTTCCGGGTTATTCGTGAATACCGAGATAATCCAGTCGAAGCGGTTGCCAAGTTGGAGTTACATTCCGCTTTATTAGAGCAAGCCGCTGAATTTCATTTACACCCATGCTTAATGAATGGCGTGTTTGAAGCCGCGCAAGTTTGGACGATGCGGCATGGCGGTGGCGATGCGCCGCGCGTACCGTTTACTTTAGCCGAACTTGAGATTTTTCAACGCCCGGGGCTTGAGGCTTGGGTGCATGTACGGCCTCGTTTAGCGTCTAATGCGCAGCAAACAGGCGAATTAGCTGTATATGATATAGAGCTGTTTACCGAACAAGGCGAGTTAGCGTTACAGTTTAGTGCCTATAACAGCAAAACGCTTAAAGACCAACCCGCTAAAGCTGACGGCATAGACTTAAAACAACGTCTGGCTAGCCTTATTGCCGAACAGCAAAAATTAACGCTTGAGCAAATCGATGCCCATACCGAGTTAACGCAATACGGCTATGATTCGATTCGTTTTACTGAATTAGCGAATCGGCTCAATCAACGTTATGGCTTAGAGGTATTGCCTACGTTGTTTTATGCGTACCCAACGCTGACGGCATTAAGTGACTATTTTCATGAGCAATATCCGGAATTCGCTACGCCAATGCTGTCTGAACCGGTTAGTGTTGCACCTGCTACACCTAAAGCGGCCATATCCAGCCCATCGTTAACGGATTCTGCGATAGCAATTATTGGCATGAGTGGGCGTTTCCCAGGCGCTCACGATGTTAATGAGTTCTGGCAGTTGTTAGTAGACCAGCAAGTGCATATTTCCGAAGTGCCTAAAACGCGTTCAGCGTGGTGGCAAACTGACGATGAAAATCTCATTAAATTAGGCGGTTTTATCGACGATGTGGAGTGTTTTGACCCGTTATTATTTGGCGTATCGCCACGCGAAGCCGCGCTATTAGACCCGCAGCTTAGATTGTTTTTGCAAACGACGTGGGCGGCTTTAGAAGATGCTGGTTTATCGGTGGCTAGCTTATCGGGCAGTAACACGGGGGTATTCGTAGGCGTCACAACACGCGACTACCAGGAGTTATTAACAGAAGCGCAACGCGATAAACACAAACCCGATATGGTGTTTAATTTTGCCGTAGCTAACCGGGTTTCGTATTTATTAAATTTTACTGGCCCTAGTGAGGCGATAGATACTGCGTGTTCTAGTTCATTAATTGCACTTCATAGAGCCGTTGACTGTTTGCGCCTAGGTCATGCGGATTTAGCTATTGCTGGAGGGGTTAATTTACTCTTAACGCCAACAGTCACTCAGCTTGCGCAACAGGCGGGTATGTTAAGCCCGGATGGCTGTTGCAAACCCTTTGATGCTAGGGCTAATGGTTTTGGCCGAGGCGAAGGCGTAGGGGCTATCGTGTTAAAACGGCTTGACCAAGCAGAAGCCGATGGTGATGCGATTTATGCCGTGATTCGTGGCAGTGCCGAAAATCATGGCGGTAGAGCGACATCGCCTACCGCACCGAATCCGTTAGCCCAACAAGCATTATTAATTTCAGCGTATCAACGCGCCGGTGTACCTATTGATAGCATCAGTTATATCGAAGCGCATGGTACGGGCACCGCTTTAGGCGACCCTATTGAAGTTGAAGGCTTAGTGGGGGCGTTTAATCAGCTTTATCACCAACAAGGTTTGGTTAAACCGGCTGAACCGTGCTGTGCTTTAGGTTCGGTGAAAGCCAATATCGGTCATTTAGAAGCGGCAGCCGGTATTGCTAGCGTCATTAAAGTGTTGTTGATGATGAAGGCAAAAACCATCCCGGGTAATCCGCAATTACAACAATTAAATCCGTATTTACGCTTAGAGGCTAGCGGGTTTTATCCTGTGCGCGAGACCTGTACTTGGAATGCAGCCGAAGGTCAACCTTTGCGGGCGGGTGTAAGCGGGTTTGGTGTCGGTGGGGCGAATGCCCATATCGTATTAGAACATTACTTAGCGCCAGTAGAAATGCCCGTCGTGACACAGCCAGTAGCTATTGTGTTATCGGCACGCAAACTGTCTAATTTAGTGTTGTTAGCACAACGCTTAATTGCGCATATTCAACGTGAACGGCTTGATAATCAGCACTTAACGGCGCTGGCCTACACACTACAAACGGGTAGAGTTGCACTGGCTCAGCGTTTAGGCCTTGTTGCCGAAACCATGACAGAGCTGCTCGATAAGTTAACCGCGTTTTCGCACAATCCTGAGCAAGCTGGACCAGGGATTTACTACGCCCAAGCCAAGCCTGCGGGGCTGGGTTCTATTCCTGCGCTTAAAGCCGATTCCGCGCATACTTGCCACGCGTTATTAACAGCTTGGATTCAGGGGGCAGAAGTCGATTGGTCAGGACTTTATCAACACCATAAACCTAAACGCTTGCATTTGCCGCCATACCCGTTTGCTCAAGAGCGCTATTGGGTGACGGCGAACAATACCCTCGAGTCAAAACCAGCAGCAAGCGATAGCGAGTATCGTCTAGTGTTATCAGGCGATGAAGCTTGTTTACGCGACCATTATGTCCTGGGTCAGCCAGTTTTGCCAGGCGCGGCTTATATCGCATTCGTCGCTGCCGCTACCGGCGCATCGGTATTACGCAACGTGGTTTGGTTACGGCCTTTAGTTATCACTCAGCCAGTTGAGTTAGTGATTAAATTAACGCGTCTCGATGATGAGGCTCAGCGCTTTATTGTCATTGTTGCTGACGCCCACGAAACTGTTTATTGCCAAGGTATTGTTAGCAATGAGCATCAGACGTTGGCGCGAGTCCAGCTAGACGCATTAAAAAACCAAACACCGCGCGAGCTTCGTAGTGGTGCTAGCTGTTATCGCGGGTTTGAAGAGTTAGGCTTAGCTTACGGTCCAAGTCATCGAGGCATTGTGCAACTGGCGATTAGCGATGACCAGGTATTGGCCGAAATTGCCTTGCCTAATATGGCCATAGCTGAAGTATACGGAACAGTGCATCCAGGCCTGCTAGATTCAGCTTGGCAGGCCTTAAGCGGTTTTGCCGTCATTGGGCAAGCCGCTACGCCTTTATTACCGTTCTCAGTAGAAAAAATTGTGCTACAAAAGCCATGCACTGATACCGCTTGGGCCTGGTTGCGACCTGCTCAAACGCTAAGCGCGGCTAAGCAAAGCTCATACGATATTGAGCTTTGTGATAATGCGGGTCAGGTATTACTCGCCGTGTGTGGTTTTATGCCGCGTCCATTAGCGCAGCCCGCTAAACCTAAACACCATGTCTTGTTATTTACGCCTTATCAACAAGCATTGGATATAAGCCTACATACGCCTGTGCTGCCCAACGTGTTAATCGCGTATGGTCTTAATGAGGCTGAGCAAATAGGTTTAAGCCGATGCGGTTTAGCTGAGGATTATTATTGGCTCAGCGTCCAATCTGATAGCGTGACGGCTTATCAATCCGTTTCGACTGCTTTACTTCAACAATTACAACGATTTACACGCCTAGTCCAGCAGCAAGCCGTGTTTGTGCAAGTATTGCTAAGCCATAGCGCCGAGACGGCTTTATTAACCGGCTTAGCGGCCATGTTTAAAACCTTAGCACTGGAATATCCGCGTTATCAGGCGCAACTGCTTGTGGTCGCGCGCGAGGATAGCTTAAGCCAAATCGCTGAAAAATTGAAAGCCGGCGCGTGTTATCCACAACACATATTGATTCAGCATCAACAACCGCTTGCGCATACAGTCGCGTGGCAGCGCATAGCATTGCCTGAAAGCTATGCTATGCCTTGGCGCGAACGCGGCGTTTATTTAATTACCGGCGGTGCGGGTGGATTAGGTCAACTGTTTGCCAAAGAAATCTTGCATCATGTTAAGCAAGTGACGCTGGTGTTAGCCGGTCGTCGTGAGTTAAGTGCTGAACAACACGCGCGTATCCAAGATTTAGTAACCACGAACACAGTGGTCATGGACTATCAACGCGTTGATATGGCTAATTCTGCCGCTGTAAAACAGTTAATCAGCCATATTATCCAGCGTTACGGTCAGTTAAACGGCGTTATTCATAGCGCTGGTGTGTTAAAAGATAGGCTATTACTTAATCAGACGCCAGCCGAGCTAACCGATGTGTTCGCGGCTAAAGTGGCTGGTACGCAGTATTTAGACCAAGCGACGCAAGGTTTAGCCTTGGATTTTTTCGCGTTGTTTTCATCGGTGGCATCAGTATTAGGTAATATTGGTCAAGCCGGTTATGCGGCAGCGAATGGTTTTTTAGATGCGTTTGCCGATTATCGGCAACAACTGTGTCGTCAAGGTTTACGCCAAGGCCAAACTGTCAGCATTAACTGGCCGTTATGGCAAGACGGCGGTATGCAAGTGACGGTTACAGCCGGTCAATTTAATCGCCAAGGCTTAACGACTGAAGCGGGTTTGAATGCTTTTTATCGCGTGTTGGCATCGGGCGTATCTAGGGCATTGGTGTTAAACCCAGCCGATGCTGAATTAATCAGCACCGTACCGACTGCACAGGCTAGCGCTACGACAGTAACAACCGAGCCGACTAAACCAGACAACGGTGCTAGCACGGCATTGCTTGAACAAGCGCTTTTATTGGTAATCTCCGAACTCTTAAAAGTCGACGCGGATGATTTAGACGCCTATACCGAATTTAATCAATACGGTTTTGATTCCATCGCGTTTACCGAATTTGCCAATGCGATTAATAACGCTTATGGCTTAATGCTGACGCCTACGCTGTTTTTTGAGCACACCACCGTGGCAGAGTTAGCGCAGTATTTACTCGGCCAGCATAGACAACAATTTGCTCAGTTAAGCCCTGAACCGGTTGTCGAAGCAGTTGAGCCTGTTGTCGTTCAGCAGCCGATTTCTGAACAGCTTGTTTCTAATCAACTTATCGCGATTATTGGCATGACTGGCCGGTTTCCAATGGCCGATACGATAGAACAGTATTGGCAAAACTTAGTGAATGGCGTCGATGCTATTAGGGAGGTTCCGCCCGAACGTTGGGATTGGCGCAGCTTGTATGGTGACCCTATCACTCAGCCAGGTAAAACTAATATTAAGTGGGGTGGTTTTATCAACGATGTCGATAAATTCGATGCGTTGTTTTTCGGCATTTCACCGAAAGAAGCCAAACTTATGGACCCGCAACAGCGTTTACTGATGCAGGCGGTGTGGCAGGCATTAGAAGATGCGGGTTATGACCCGGCTTCGCTTTCCGGTACGAACACCGGTTTATTTATCGGTACCGCGAACAGCGCTTATGCCGATAAGCTAAGGCAAGAGCACGCCGATAGCTATGGCTCGACTGGATTAATCGCGTCGTTAGGGCCTAATCGCATCAGCTATCATCTTAATTTGCATGGCCCTAGCGAAGCGATAGAAACGGCGTGTTCGTCCTCATTGGTTGCTATTCATAAGGCGGTACAAGCGTTGCAAAGCGGTGAATGCGATTTAGCGATAGCGGGTGGCGTTAATTTGATTTTAGGGCCAGAGCTGCATATTAGCTTTAGCAAAGCGGGTATGTTAAGCCCGGATGGGCGTTGTAAGACGTTTTCTGACCAAGCCAATGGCTATGTGCGTGGCGAAGGCATAGGTATTGTTGTGTTGAAACGGCTTAGCCAAGCTGAGCGTGATGGCGACGGCGTGTTAGGCGTTATTAGGGCCACTGCGCATAATCACGGTGGGCGTGCCAATTCACTGACTGCGCCTAATCCTAAAGCACAGGCCGAGTTATTAAAGACCGCTTACCGTAAAGCCGAAGTGGATATTCACAGCGTGAGTTTTATTGAAACTCACGGTACGGGCACGGAATTAGGCGATCCGATAGAAATTAATGCGATGAAAGCCGCGTTTAATGCGCTAAACCCGCAGTCTGATTGGGCGCAGGGTCAAGGATGTGCCTTAGGCGCTGTTAAAAGCCATATTGGGCATTTGGAAATGGCAGCCGGTGTAGCCGGGGTAATTAAAACCTTATTGCAATTTAAGCATAAAACCTTAATCGGCAATTTGCATTGCGCTACGGTTAATCCCATGCTGGATTTAAGCAACAGCCCGTTTTGTTTATTAACCCAAAACCAGCCTTGGCGAACAGTTGATAACCAGCCTAGACGGGCTGGCGTTAGCTCGTTTGGCTTTGGTGGCGTTAATGCGCATATTGTTTTAGAAGAATATGTGGCTCAAGCAGTTAGCGATGCACCTATTATTGATGAAGTTATTATTGTCTTATCGGCGCGTAATAGCGACGCGTTGCATAGCTATGCCAAGCAGTTAGCGGTATGGGTTCAGCACCAAATAACTACCGATTCGGCTGTACAGCTCGCTGATTTAGCATTTACGTTACAAACCGGTAGAAGCGCTATGACTGAACGTTTAGCGTTTACGGCAAGCACTATTGCAGATGTTTTAGCCAAGTTGACCGCATTTGTAAATACTCCTTCATTACGCACCGACTTATATCGAGGTCGTGTGAAACCAGGTAGCAACATCCAAGCCAGCGCTACTCACCAAAATGCTGTAGCGTTATGCCAGCATTGGGTTAAGGGCGGTGATGTCGATTGGCGCGCGCTTTATCCGCATCAACCTAAACGCATTAGCGTGACGACGTATCCGTTTGCTAAAGAGCGTTATTGGCTAGACGACTTAACAACGGCAAAACCCGAAGCAAAGATGCCTACGCCGTTAAGCAAACCAAATGGGATTCGCTTAAGCTTATTAACTGAGGTAAGCACACAGCCAGAACCGGTGCTTAATCACGATGATGTATTAGTCAAACTCAAAGCCGCGCTACCAGAGCCTATTAATGGCCTGGTGGCGACGTTAAATCGCACCGGTTATATGCTGGAAACCTTGTTATCGTATTCCAAAGAGTTTGCTAGCTATGCTGGGCAATGCGGTGGCGAAGTATTAGACATCGGTTGTGCTTATGGCATTGCGACTATCGCGGCATTAGAGCAAGGCGCAACGGTGTTAGCGGTGGATATGGAAGCTCAGCATTTAGCGCTATTAAATCAGCGTATTAATCCACTCTTGCAAGCACGTTTCAACACGCAAGTCGGTGTGCTGCCCGATGTGGATTTTGCGCCAGAACGTTTTAATGCGATTCACGCCAGCCGTGTCATGCACTTTTTAACACCTGAAGCGGTACAGTTAACATTACGCAAAATTTACCAATGGCTAAAACCAGGCGGTAAGGTCTTTATTATTACCGATACGCCTTATGTGGGTTATTGGCATGTGAACTCGCCAGTGTATTTACAACGCAAAGCGCAAGGTGAGCCATGGCCTGGGTTTATTGCCGATGTGCACAGCTTGTTAAATACCGAACAAGCTAGGCAAGGGCCTAAATCGGTTAATCCGTTAGATACTGATGTGTTAAGCCGAGAATGTTTAGCGGCGGGTTTTAGCATAGAGCGCGTGGGTTATGAAGGTTCTGAGCTTTTTGCTGAAGTCAAAAACACACCGCTAGCGGGTTTTGAGCATGTTGGGATTGTGGCGGTTAAAACTATTACGACTGTTAAAGAGAGGGCAACTAATGGCACCAGTCTGCGTTCCCACGCGGAGCGTGGGAACGAGTTATCCTTGTTGCCAACATCCCAGATAAGCACCACCCAGGTCTTGCCTGAGATTGAAAATACCGTAAAGGCAGACCCGGCTAATGCTTATCGGGGCCGCCGTGAACTCATCCCTGAGGGCTTGATGGCAGCATCCCTGCTGCCAACATCCCCGATAAGCACTACCCAGGTCTTGCCAAGTGATATAAAGCCTATACGCGATTGGTTGCGGCAAACCTTAGCCGATGAATTGCAATTAAGCCCGGCGCAGATGGACGATGACAGCCAATTTAATGATTTAGGCTTAAATTCTATTAGCGGCGTGATGTGGGTGACTAAGATTAATAGCGAATATGGCTTAAGCTTAAAAGCGACCGAGATTTATAAATATCCTAGTCTTAATCAGTTTGCTCAGCATTTAAGCACCTTAGTGACAATGTCTAAGCCGGCACAAGTGGCTACCGTCTGTGAAAGTTTTATTGCGTGTGAGCAACAATCGCTAAATGATGTACAAGCCAATGCTACTGAGTCAGCTATACAAGCGCAAGTTAAACCAGTGAGTAAAACCCTGCCAGATAATGCGCTAGATGCGATAGCTATCATAGGCATTGCTGGGCAATATCCTAAAGCCGCTAATGTAGAACAATTTTGGCGTAATATTGCAGAGGGGCGTGATTGCGTGACCGAAATACCGGCTAATCGCTGGAACGTTTCGGATTATTACGACCCAAGCGGCACGACACCAGGTAAAAGTAATTGTAAATGGATGGGCGCGTTAGACGACATAGATTGTTTTGACCCATTTTTCTTTAATATTTCGCCGCGTGAAGCCGAGTTAATGGACCCGCAGCAGCGCTTGTTTTTGCAAACCTGCTGGCATTGTTTAGAAGATGCGGGCATTGTGCCATCGAGTTTATCGGGTAGCCGGTGTGGTGTGTTTGTCGGCTGTGCGGAAAATAATTATGCTGGGCTAACCGCTAATGACAGCAACGGCGTGCAGCAATTGACCGGTGGCGCGACGGCGTTTTTAGCCTCGCGTATTTCGTATTTACTCAATTTACAAGGCCCTAGCATTGCGCTAGATACCGCGTGTTCCTCATCGTTAGTGGCGATTGCTACCGCTTGTGACAGTTTATTATTAGGTAATTGTGATTTAGCCTTAGCCGGGGGGGTTAGTATTATTTTAGACCCCAGGTTTTATGCGATGGGCACGGCGGCTAATGTGTTTTCCGCGCAAGGCCGTTGTTTTAGTTTCGACCAACGTGCCGATGGCTTTGTCCCGGGTGAAGGTGTCGGCGCAGTGTTGTTAAAACGCTTAAGCGATGCGATAGCCGATGGTGATGCTATTTATGCCGTGATAAAAGGTTGGGGGGTTAATCATGATGGTCGCTCTAACGGTATGACGGCGCCTAATGCGATTGCGCAAACACGCTTACAACAACAAGTGTATCAGCGTTTCCATCTCGACCCGGCCCAGATACAACTGGTTGAAGCACATGGCACGGGTACAGCACTAGGCGACCCTATTGAAATCGAAGCGTTAACCGAGACGTTTAATGCGTTTACTAAGCAGCGTCATTATTGCGCATTAAGCACGGTGAAAAGTAATATTGGTCACTCGTTGTTAGCCGCTGGGATTGCTGGCGTGACTAAACTTGTGTTGGCGTTAACCCATAAGCAATTACCGCCGACGATTCATTTTAGCCAGCTTAATGAGCATATTACGCTAGATGACACGCCGTTTTATATCAACACGCAGTTACAAGACTGGCTTGAGCCAAGCTATAGCCCTAGACGTGCTGTGATTAACTCATTTGGTTTTAGTGGTACGAATGCGCATGTCGTGTTGGAAGCATTTACTCACGATAACGTTATTACGCACTCACCAGAACCTGTGTTGTTGGTTTTATCGGCGAAACACCTTCAACGTTTACAGGCGTATGCGGAAAGCATAAAAGTCTATTTACAACAAAATCCAGCTCTGGACTTAATACCGTTAAGCTATCGCTTACAAACAGGGCGCGAAGCCATGCCGCATAGGTTAGCAGTATTAGCCGAAACACCTAGCGACGCTATTAGCGCGCTTAACGACTTTTTAGCCGGTAAACCTTCGCAGCATTATTGGACTGGCGTCGTTGATAAACACACGCAACGAGTTACCGATACCGAAGAAGGTCGGGAGTATATCGCCCGCTTAACGGCTAAAAAAGCCTTAGCCTCGTTAGCACCATTGTGGGTTATGGGTAATCCTATAAACTGGGCTGCGCTATATTCAGTTAAACCTAAAGGCTTAGGCTATGGCATACCTGTTTATCCGTTTGCGAAAGAGCGTTATTGGGGAGGGTCGCAGTTTAGCATTGAATCTCAATCTGCACAGACGCTCAGTCTGCATTCCCACGCAGAGCGTGGGAATGATGGTAAGCCAGCGCTATTAGATTGGGATGGCGTGAGTTATTTACCCGGCTGGCAACGTTTATCAGAGCTTGGGCAAACAAACCTTGCGATACCGTCGGCCTTATTATTGGTTTATCCCGTTAATGCCAGACGCTTTGCGGAGCAGCTTTGCCAAACCTATCAGCAGTTAGGTATGACAATCCAGCCGGTTAAGCTCGTCATTGGCTTAACCGGTAAACCAGGAGCCGTACAGCATGATGAAATTTATTGTGATCTCGCTCACCCTTTGGCCTTTACTCAAGCATTAGGTCATGCCCAAGGTTTTGATACGGTGTATTTCATCGCGCTAGACGATGCGCCGGTATCTTTAGCTAGCTGTTGTGCTGCGGCAGCTCATGGCTATGAATTACAGTTGTTACGCCTGTTAAAAGCCCTCAAAGCGTTAGCAACACGGCAAGCTATCGCGTGTTATTTATTAAGCCTAGATCATTATCGCTTAGACTCACACGTTGTTAGTTCCAATACGGGTGGTATTGCAGATGAAATGGTGCGCAAAGCGCACCCTACGCGGGTTAATCCTACGGCTGGCGGAATCACAGGCTTAGCGTATGCCTTAGCGCAAGGCGAGCATCGCTTTAATGTGCGTAATATTGATTTAAGTGCTGAGGATTTAAACGATACGGTGCTATGGCCACGGGTCATCGCTGAGCCTAGTACGGATAGGGGCGATGTTATTAAATTGTGGGGTGCTGGTCGTTACGCGCAAATTGTTACGCCTATGCTATGGAAAGATATAAACTCAGGTTTAATTACCGGTGGTGTCTATGTCATTTTAGGCGGTGCTGGCACCGTAGGGCGCGTCATCACGCGTTTATTACAACAACGTTATCAAGCCAAGGTTATTTGGTTAGGACGTAGACCTGAAAACGATAGCAAACTGCAAGCGCAGCTTAACGCATTTGCGACACGGCCATGCTATGTACAAGCCGATGCCAACGATTTAGCGTCATTATCGACGGCCTTACAAACGATTAAAAAACAGTATCCTCATATTAATGGCGCCATGTTTTCCGGCATTGTCTTCGATTTTGACAACTCCATTGCGCACACCAGTGAAGCACAATTTAACCAAATACTAACCGTTAAAACGCAAGGTGTGGTCAATTTTTACCAAGCGTTTGCGCCATTAGTGTCAGACTTTTTAGTGTATTTTTCATCAGGACAAGCGTTTTCATTCTCTGGCGCAGCACAGTTATCGGCGTATGCGGCGGGCATTACCTTTGCCGATAGCTTTGTTCATGCTGCTGCCCAGTTGACTTCAGCGACACCGCCCGTCGGTGCGATTAACTGGGGTTTTTGGCAATCGTCGTTAGAAGAATGGCCGTTGGATTATGCGATTAACTCGCTCAGCGACGAGCAAGGTTTTACTGCGCTAGAACGTTTTACTGGGCTATTACGTCAAGGTGTGTGCAGGCAACTGTTATGCTTAAATGCCTCAGAGCCGGTGCGCGCGATGATGCCAGTTCCGTTGCAACAACAAATTCGATTAACTAATGGATTAACGCAAAGCGACACTGGGTTTGCTCAAGCGGTACAAGTGCTAGCCCAACAGCCAAAGCCTGAGCTGGCGGCAATGTTGAATAATCCCGATCAAGCCAAACTATTAAATTTGTTAGCGTGGGCAGTGCTGGCGCGTATTGCAGCGCTTAATTCAGCCAGTTTACACAGCGATGCGTTATATCAACGCTGGTGGCAGCAAACCTTGACCATGTTAGACCAGGCTGGGTTAATCCATTACCAGCAACCCGGTTATCGTTTGACAGAAGCGGGTCAACACGCCAGTCTTAATGCCTGGCAAACCTGGCAGACAGAAAAAGCGCATTTCATCAATAACCCGGAAACAAGAGCCTTAGCCTCGCTATTAGACGATTGCTTAACGGCATTGCCTGCCGTGTTAACCGGGCAAGTACCGGCAACAGACGTATTATTTCCTAACGGTTCTACCGAAAAAGTCGCTGGTATTTATCAAAAAAATCAACGCGTGGATTATTTTAACGCCGTGTTAGCAGATAGCGCGGAAGCCTTTATTCAACAACGGCTAGCGGTTAATCCTAAGCTACCGTTGCGTATTTTGGAAATCGGTGCCGGAACCGGTGGCACGACCGCGGTGGTGTTAAAACGCTTAAGCCCATATTACGACAAGCTGCAAGAATATTGTTATACCGACATTTCCAAAGCATTTTTACATCACGGTCAGCAGCATTACGGTCAACACGAGTTTATGCGCTACGCCTTGCTCAATATAGAACAAGCGCCCGATACGCAAGATTTTGTATTAGGGCATTACGACGTGGTTATTGCTGCTAATGTCTTACATGCCACCGGTGATATTCGCTCAGTATTAAGTCATGCAAAAGCGTTATTAAATCAAGGTGGTGTGTTATTGCTAAACGAAATCAGCGATACCAATTGGTTATCGCATTTAACCTTTGGCTTATTAAAAGGTTGGTGGTTATATCAAGATGCCGAGCTACGCATGAGCGGCAGTCCAGGCTTAACGCCTAGCGCTTGGCGGCAACAACTGCTAAGCTTAGGGTTTCGCGCTGTGTATTTTCCGGCTGAATCGGCACATGGCTTAGGCCAACAAATCATCGCGGCAATCAGCGATGGCTTGGTGACGTGCACCCCCAAAAAATCAGTTGTCTCTTGCGTTGAATCCGTAGCAACAACCACCATAAAACCTAACACGGTACAGACTCAAGACAACGCTGCTCAGACTATACAAAGCGCCATAAAACAAGCGCTCAGCGAAGCGCTCAAAGCACCGTTAACCAGTTTAGAAAACCATATCCCGTTTTCTGACTACGGTTTAGATTCCATCTTAGGCGTAGGTTTTATCAAGCAGGTCAATCAAGTCTTAAAACTCAATATGAACACGGCGATAATTTTCGATTACAGCACGATTGAACAATTAACCGACTATATCGTTAAAACTTATCCAGGCATCACGCCAACTGCTGAGCCAGATACCGAACTGGCGCGGCGGTTTTTTAACGGTGAGTTAGGGGTAGGAGAGGTGTTGGATAAAGCCTTATCGAGCAGGTTTTAAGGCAACGTCGCTAAACCTAGCTCGATTAAAATTGGCATTGGTAGATGTAAGTAAGTGAGCAAAAGCTTTTTAACCAAATGAAAACAGGGGCTGACATTTAACCGATGCCATGGATGCCAAAGTTTCAAGCAGATTTTTGTGTTTTGGATTTTGGCAATCCATGTCGAGATGAGATTGTTCTCACTTTAGTTGTTCCGTCTTAAGTGGGTGGTTGGAAGAGGGGATAAAAAAGCCAATCAATCATAAAGTGAATCAGTTTTTTTGGGTTTTTTGTCGTTTAGACAAGTAAATCATCTAGTATGTAAGTATGCAAGAGGGCGTATTTATGGCTGGGTCACATTAACTTAACAGATTGAATATAATCTGTCTCTTATACACATCTGACGCTGCCGACGATACTCCTTG
>CAWUNX010000034.1:0-15305 GCA_963923905.1 uncultured Methylocucumis sp. | reverse complement strand
TCATAATCTCTGGCGCCGAATCTAACCAGCTTAGTGTCACGGTCGTACAGTCCACCGGCAAAGCCGAACGGTTGCAAGCCAGGGTTGCTGTCGTAGCTGACATTACCCCAAACATCGTAATCCATGCGCTGGGCAATACTGCCGTCGGCACTGTTGACGATGAGGCGCGGACTACCTAAATGATCGCTGATGATGCGGTAAGTAGTTTGGGCTTGCGTGTTCGAATCCGTTTTGATGAGATAGGCAGGGATATTACCCTTATCACCATAAACAAACCTTGCCACGATTTGATTATTACCGTCTAGCTCGGCGATGGGTCTTAGGCTATCTTGGTAGAGAAAACCTTGCACCAATATACCGTCAATCTTTTTACCAATACGCCGGTTCTGGCCGTCGATGAGGTAGTCAATGTGTTTGCTGTTAGGTAAAGTTACTTGCCGTAGATTGCCGAATACGTCGTATTGATAGCTGGTAATTTGGCTAGCGGCTGTTTTACTCACAAGCTCGCCGTTGGCGGTGTAACCATACGTCGCACCGTTATAGCTGAGCAAGCGGTCTTGTTCGTCGTAGCCGGCTACGCTGAGTTCGTTGATGGTGCTGCGGTTGCCGTTGTCATCATAGCCGTAGCGGGCTTCAGTGACGCCATCGCGTTTGACTTCGCTGAGGCGCCCGGCATCGTCATAGCGGTAGTCATAGACTGTCGTCACGCCTTGCAGGGTTTGTTGCTGTTGAGTGATACGGCCAAGTGCGTCGCGTTGGTAGATCCAGTGCGCTAAGCTGTCCGAGCCGTTGAGCGCTTGGTAGTCGGCAACTTCGCCGAAGGCGTTGTAGCTGTAGGCATCGTTAAGCGTGTCTAGGCGGGTACCGGTTAAGAAGCCGTTGTTGGCGGCACGATTTAGGGTGAGTTCTCCGGCTTGAGTCAGTAAGCCGTCGTTGTCGTAGCTGAAGTTAATCGCGTCTTGCTCGTTGATAGCGAGGCTTTTGACGCGGAAGTTGTTGTCGTAGGCGCTATTGACGCTAGCATTGATGGTGCCCGTGAGGGCTTGGCGGGTTAGCAAGGCGCCATCATAGCCATACGTTAACACTTGGTGGTCGGGCGTGGTGACGCTGTTAAGACGTCCGGCGCTATCGTAAGCGTAGCGCGTGTCGCCGTGTGGTGCGGTTAATGTGGTTAAGCGACCACCCGTATCGTAAGCTAAAGCTATGCTTGCAGCATCAGGACGGGTGATTTGCGTCAGTTGCTTGTCTTTGTTGTAGTGGTAGCGCGTGGCCGGGTCGCTGGTGTCGGTAGCGGGCGGTGTTTGCGTTTCAGTTTGGTCGCCCGCCGTATAGTTGAAGATATGCGCCGTGCGCCCTGGCGGCGTGAGTGCGATGAGGTTGCCGTTGGCGTCGTAGTCGTAATGAATGATGCGACCATCGGCTAAGGTTTGCGCCGTGACGCGTCCGGCTAAGTCGTAGTCGTAGCTGACATTACGGCCTAACGCATCGGTAACGCTGTGTAGATAGCCTTGGGCCGTGCCGGATTCATAATAGGCATAGCGGCCAAGGCGTTGTTCTGCGCCTGTGCCTTGTACAAGGCTCGCGAGTCGCCCGCGCGAGTCATAACCTAGATCGATGTCGGCCAGTCCGGGCACACGGTGCTTAACCGGTTTACTGTGTTCATCTACCGTGGTGCGGCTCGTGCGGCCTAATGGCGTGGTCGTGGTATAGGTTTTACTGGCCGCATCGTAGACGCGCGTAGTGGTTCGGTTGTTTAAC
The DNA here is from genome assembly GCA_963923905.1 of uncultured Methylocucumis sp. Taxonomy (GTDB): domain Bacteria; phylum Pseudomonadota; class Gammaproteobacteria; order Methylococcales; family Methylomonadaceae; genus Methylovulum. The sequence continues at coordinate 13,547 of CAWUNX010000034.1, read as the reverse complement.
GTAAGGGTTTCGGTGAGTGTCGTTAGACTGAGTAAATCACTGGCGTTGCTGAGCTGTGCTTGACGCTGGTAGCTTGTTTTTAACGTTATCCCCGATGGTGTGCTAATTGTTTGACTGCTAACGGGCGCTTGCATACCAAAACGCGTATCGGGGTTCTTGGCTGTTTGCGTGACCATGCCGTCGGCTTCTGTCACGGTGTCTTGGTAGCTGCCGGGATTAAACAGATGCGTTTGTAGCGTGCCGTCGGCAGCGGTGTTGCTGTGTTGGCGCTCACCGGTGCTGAGATAGTCTACCCGGTAGTTTGAGGTTCTGCCTTCGCCACTAGTCATGGTGGTGGTAAAGCCGGTGCTGTGTTCGGTGCTTGTTAGTAGCCAACCGCCGCCTATCGCGTTGAGGTCTTGACTTAACCGGCCTTGTGGGTCGTAGCTATACTGGCTTTGGTGTTGATTCGGTTCGGTGAAGGTCGTTAATAAGCCGTCCTCGCTATAGGTCATTTGATAGTGTTCGCCCGCGGGGTTGGTGACGCTGCCCAGATAGCCGTGACTGTCAACGGTCAGTGTGGTGCGTTGGCCGCCGGGCGCGATAATGGCCGTGGCTTGGCCTTCACTGTTGCGTTCTATCGTGGTGACAGCGTTATAGGCATCGGTAATGCTGATTAAGTGTTCTGCGCTGTCGTAACCGAAGCGGTATTTTTCTGCGCCGGTTAGGGCGTTGAGTGTGCGTAGGTGCTGGCCGTTACTGTTGAAATGGTAAAGTTCAGTGCCGTCTTGCGAGGTTACCCTTATATCGTCATAGCTAAATCCAGGAAGATGCTTTTGCAAACGGCGAATGCGATGATTACCAGAATCAGCAATATATAGACTGCCATCTGCCCCTAGACTTATGCCTTGTGCATTGGACATTTTTGTGCGCGTCGGCGGTTCGGATTCTCCCGAGTATCCATCCTCTCCTGTCCCGATGATTGTCGTAATTATTCCATCCGCATTGACCATACGCACACGACGGTTACCGGTGTCTACAATATAAAGAGTGCCATCCAGAGCAACTGCTATGTCTTTTGCATAGTTTAGTGTCGCTTGTGTTGCAAGTCCGCCATCGCCTAAGGAGTCATCTAAAAAACTACGATAATAGCCATTGCCTGCTACGGATGTCAGTAGTCCATCAAGGCCTACTTTAAAAATACGAAATGAACCAGAGCCATCAAAGCCTGTATCTGCAATATAGACACTGCCATCGGGTCCCAAAGCGACCCCAGTTGGAATGCTAAGAGACGCTTCTGTAGCCAAATGGCCACCGCTACCACCACTTCCAAAAGACCTTCCAGTGCCTGCAACCGTGGAAATAATACCATTCGTATTTACTTTGCGGATATTGGAATGCCATGTATCAGCAATATAAAGACTTCCATCCTTAGCAATAGCAATACCTCGAGGTTCTGCGAGTTTAGCTTGGATTGCAAGCCCACCGTCACCAATGTCCCTATAGACGCCATAATAGTCTGCCTCGCCTGCCTCACCCGTTCCGACTACGGTAGTAATCATTCCTGAGTTGTCTATTTTGCGGATGCGATTATTACTCGTATCTGAAAAATAAATACTATTATCTGGTCCTATAGCTATAGAATTAGGAAAATAAAGTTTGGCCAATGTCGCGCTACCATTATCCCCAGAGTAGCCAGACTGGCCTGTACCTGCAATAGTGGTGATTATGCCATTCGTATCGACTTTACGGATGCGATGATTACTTGAATCAGCAATATATAAACTACCATCTGCGCCAACAGCAACATCACTAGGAGATGAAAGCTTAGCTTGTTTAGCTGAAATTCCGTTTCCCAAATAACCTTTTTGCCCGTTGCCTGCTACCGTAGAAAGCACCTGACTTTGTGCAGCAATACGTTCTCCTGTTCCTAACGTTAGCAAACTATTTTTAGCATCATAGCGATGATGAATCCCTACTCCCCAACGTGCGACAGCCCGTTCATCTACTTTTTTAGTCGTCAGCGTTTTTTCCCAAGTTCGTGCAATAGTAATCGTAGAGGCTTTTCGATTCGCTAATGCGGTCAGTTCGGGAGAATCGGTTGTGAGTGCAAAACTTTGCTGCCAATCATCACGGGCAGGGTAGTAAGTTGGACTATAACGATAATTTACAGACACCAAAGCTGTTGCATTGTCAGAAGCGTTGCGTCCATATACATCTAGCCCATCCCATTCAAACTGATAGACTTGGTTAGCTGTTGTATTAAAAGATTTGGTATATTTTTGTCCAGCAATGGTAATAGAAAGCTCAATACCTTGAAGGCTGGTTGGTGAATTCGCTCCTGTTATGGGAATCGCTATCTTGCTTTTATATGCTTTAGTTAATGCACTTTGATAATGTAACGTATAAGGCGTCCCGGTCACAGCAAGTTTCTCACCTAAGGTGCGCGCTTGTGGATTAATGATGCATCCCGTAGCGCAATCACTATCATCATCGGGCGGCGGATCTTTATCATCAGAAGGCGGCGGAGGTGGCGTGGCGTCACCCGGCGGCCCATATGGCCAGTTACAATCCCACGGCGTCATGTGCTTAATCAGCGTACGCCACAGTGTTTTACCCACCGGATACAATGCCGCTAATTGGCTTTGCTCTTCGTCACTGAGGTTCAGTACCGTATCAGCTACGTTATCGCCATTACTGTCGATTTGCGCTTTGCCGTTAACAATCGCGACGATTTTTATCACTTTGCCGTTATCAGACGGTATCCAGGCAGCTTTGTCTCTGTCGTACCAACCTACGGGTACGATTTCGCCGACGGGGAAGTTTAAGAAATTATCAACGTAAAAAGGCACTGCTTGGCTAAAATTAACGGTTTTGGCACCCGCAGCAATGGCTTCATCGGCGGATAGCTCAACGGCATAGGTGTAGCCGGACGTGGGTGGCAGTGAGCCGGGCATGGCGTTAGGGCCGTTCTCACCCACTGTGTATTCGGTCGCGCGTAGATGCAGTTGCGTGAGAGCTTGCGTCTGACCATCGGGCAAAATCATGGTTGCGCTGGTATTGGCAGGGAAAAATACCGTTGCCCGGCGCTCACCATCGGCATCGCTCATGACGCTGCCTTGTGCGGCTTGCGCGCTGTCGGCGTTCAACGTAATGGTACTGACGATAGGGTCTAACGCGACTAACACCACATCGTCTGCGACCACATAATCTTGCCATGGCATGTTGAGTTGCCGTTGTGCTGGTAAATAACCCGGTTTTTGGTAATTGAGCGTGAGTACCCCTCCGCCGTTAACTGCTAAGTCGTAGTCACCCTCAGCGCGACTTTGCGTGTGGCCGTACTCCGGGTGGTCTTTAATGCTGACCGTGACACCGGCGAGCGGCTGTTTGTCCCGGGTGATGAGCTTGCCGCGCACAACGGCGACCCGGCTAGCGTCTATCGTGTCGGGTGTCATGCCAACTTGTATCGGGTAGCTGCCGGTATAGAGAAATTCAGTGGCTTGTTTGAGTGGCGTGACCGGTAATGCGGGGTTTATCGGCGGTGCAACTTGCTCAGGCTCGTCGGGTAAGCCGGTATTGACACCTAAAGAAATGACCAGGGTCACCGGGCTGCCGGATTGTGTTTGATGGGCTGCACTCGGTGTTTGGCTGATAATGCTATCGACGGGTATCGTGTCGCTGTAATCGTAACGCACATCGCCTAGACTCAGATTGGCGGCAATCAGTGCCGAGACCGCTTGACTACGCGTTTGCCCGATGAGGTTGGGGATGGTGACCGTATTAAAGACCGTCACGGGTACGTCAATGCGACTGGTGTCGGGTAAGCTGTCAAGTTGACCATCATTGACGATGAGCTGGCTGATATACACCCCCGGATAATCGGCGCTAAAGCCGCTATTAGGCGTATTAATGGGCTTGATAGCGGCCTGACTGCCGTCCGGTTGGCTTAACAGTGACCATCGATAGCTTAAACTATCGCCGTCAGCATCATGCGAGGCATCGCCGGTTAAGTGAATGATTGGACTCGTTGCGACGTAATCAGACCCGGCGTCAGCCACGGGTCGGCTGTTTAGCGTTGTTATCGTGATGCTGTCCGGCTCGCTATCGAGTTGACCGTCATTAACGGTTAAATGCGCGATATAGCTGCCCGGTTTATCAACAACAAAGCTGGGATTAACCTGAGTATCATCGACGATCTCGGCTTGACTGCCTTGAGGCTTGCTGGTGAGCTGCCAGTGATAGGTTAAGTTATCATGATCGACATCTTCAGAGGCACTACCGTCAAGCGCTACGGTGCTATTAACGCTAACCGCTTGGTCTTCACCCGCATCGGCAACGGGTCTGCTGTTTAACGTGGTGACCGTTACGTTATCGGCGGCACTGCTGCTTTGCGCGTCACTGACGACCAGCTGCGCGGCGTAATGCCCGGGTTGGTCTAAAATAAACTGCGGCGTGATTGAATAAGCATCACTGAGCTGGGCTTGGCTGGCATCTGGCTTACTGAGTAATGACCAATGATAGGTTAAGGCATCACCATCAACATCGGTAGAGGCACTCGCATCTAACGTGATTAAGTCGTTGACATAACCGGTTTGGTCGTTACCCGCATGGGCCACAGGTGGGCTATTTTGGCTGGTCACGCTCACCGTCGCAGGTGCGCTATTTTGATAACCGTCGTTAACGATTAATTGAACAAGATAGTTACCCGGTTTATCGAGGGTAAAAGACGGGTTAACCGGCGATGGGTTAGGCAATATCGCTTGACTCGCATTAGGCTTACTAATGAATGTCCAATAATAAGTGAGAGGGTCACCATCGGCATCATGCGAGGCACTTCCGTCGAGCGTGACTACACTGCCAAGTGGCTGGGTTTGCGCTGGCCCTGCATCAGCGACGGGTTGAGTATTTTCCGTCGTGATCACGACGCGGTCAGGTAAGCTGGTGTAAGGTCCTTGTTTAACCGTTAGTTCAAATTCGTAGCGGCCTGGGCGGTTCACTCGGAATGTCGGTCTTAAGGCTTTTTTATTATTTAATTTAGCGTAACTGCCAATAGGTTGACTTAGAATACGCCAGATATAGGTTAACTTAAGCCCTGCTGGGCTGCTAGAGGCGCTAGCATCCAGTGTGACCCATGTATTCACCGCGACCTGCTGGTCAGGACCGGCATTAGCAATGGGTATGGGAATTTGTGAGAAAGTCCATTGCACATCATTGACTTGAGGTACGGTGTTGCCTTGCGCATAAAAGCTTAATTCTTGGCTGCTCGTCGCACTAGCATGGGCTTCGACATTGCCGAAAGTTAAAACTTGTTTGGTAATAAAAATGCCAGACTTGGCTGAAGTCGCCGTGACGCTAACGCCATAGGCTTTAGCCGCTGAGGCATTGGTTAATTGAACGCGGTAACGATAGAGGTAGAGATTGGCGCCGGGGCCTAGGGCGCGATAGGTTTGCTGAAAGCCAGTGACCGATAACTGCTCTTGCGCCTGACCTAACGGCGTTAATAGCCATAGCATAAGACATAATATCAGTTGCAATAACGAAATAGAGTTATAACTTAGCCCTAGCTCATGTTTATCTTGCTTATAAATATTCAACTGGCGCTGCATTAAACCACCCTTAACAAAATAGTCTGAGCTGATGATAGGTGTTGTCACGCAGCATGACAAGTGTTTTTTTGATGAGGTGGTCTGAAAATAGAGTTTGTGTAATCAAACCTACTGATTTTATAGGGTGTTGCAGCAGCAATGCTGTTGACTTAACTCGTATTACTGGCAATTTCTTCCAGAACGTGATCTAAACCTTAACAAAATAGTGCAGTTTTAAAAAACGCGTGTTATTATCTACCGAACGTTTGTTAGGTACACGACTTTGAACTCAAAAGAAAAAATTTTAAGCCATGCGATAGCGTTATTTGCCGAACATGGTTACTCAGGTTTATCGATGCGGCACTTAGCCACCACCGTTAATATGAGTGTGGCATCGATTTATCATTATTTTCCGGACAAAAACAGCTTGTATTTAGCGGCATTGCAATATGCTTTCTCCGCCAAAGAACAAGTGTTTTCCTTAGTATGGGAAGCTGAATGCAACGAGGAACAGCGTCTTGCCCTCTTAGTCCGGTCGCTATTAACGTCATTAAAAGACGACCCATTGTTTCATCGGCTCATACAACGGGAAGTACTCGAAGCCAATGCCGAACGCTTGCAAATGCTTGCGCAAAAAGTATTCAACAAACAATTTTATTTATTTACCGAGTTTGCCGGACGACTCGCACCAACCTACGATGCCTATTTAACGGCAATTAGTATTATTGACATTATCTGTGGTTATATAGACAACTTAGCGTTACATAAACGTTTTCCTGGTTGGAAGGCTGATTACGAAAATCTTGACATTGTTGCCGTGCATCTAACCTCTCTCTTATTACGCGGCTTACGACCTCCATTGGTTTAGCCGCCTAACCTAAACAGGATAACCGATGATAAACCGACAGCCGTTTTCATCTTCTGGCTTTAACCGTTTACCAGCACTGTTGTTAAGCCTAGCACTGGCACAGATCTCTGCTTGCACGGTAGGTCCTGATTTTGCTAGACCCACACCGCCAAACCAAACCCAATACAGTAACGACAAACGCTCGCCTGAAACGGCCAAGGCGTTGCAAACCGGCAAGGAATTACCTGGGCAGTGGTGGTATTTATACCGCTCTAACGCTTTAAGCCAATTAATTGCGCTGGCAATTAAGAACAATCCGGATTTACAAAGCGCACAAGCGGCCTTAGCCCAAGCACAAGAAACCGCTACGGCGAAAAAAAGTTCGCTATTACCGTCATTAGATGCTGAAACCTATTCGACTCGCCAATTAATCTCCTCGTCACAATATGGCAACCCAAGCGGCAGTTCATCGATGTTTAGCCTGTATAACGCTTCGGTAAAAGTCTCTTATACGTTAGATATTTTCGGCTCCATTAGACGACAAATTGAAAACCTAGAAGCGCAAGCGGAATATCAAAAATTCGAGTTAGAAGCGACCTTTTTAACCTTAGCCGGCAATATCGTTACCACAGCGATTAAAGAAGCCTCGCTACGCGAGCAAATTGCCGCTTATGAGGAAATTATTGCTTCGCAGGCCCAGCAATTAGCCGTCACTGAGCAACAATTCGATTTAGGCAGCACGTCACAAGCGGAAGTCTTAGCCCAGCAATCATCGTTAGAGCAGTTTCGCGCGAATTTACCACCATTAAAACTGGAACTCGAACAAACTCGACATCAATTAGCTACGTTAATTGGACAAAGCGCTGCCCAACCGTTAACAGTTCAATTTAAGCTCAGTGACTTGCAACTACCGCAAAAGTTACCGCTCAGCTTACCGTCAAAACTGGTGCAGCAACGTCCCGATATTCGCGCGCAAGAAGCGCTTATTCATGCAGCCACTGCGCAAATCGGCGTTGCTGTTGCTAGCGTTTTTCCTGAATTAACGATTAGCGGTAATGCAGGCACGATTGCTACCGATATTGGCCAATTATTCGTCCCTGGTAGTGAAATTTGGTCGATTACCGCTGATTTATTACAACCGGTGTTTCATGGTGGCGATTTTACTCACAAGCGTAGCGCTGCCGTCGCTTACTACGACCAAGCCGTAGCCAAATACCGCAGTACCGTATTGACCGCGCTTAACAATGTGGCCGATACATTAAGCGCGCTAGAATGGGACGCGGAAGCATTTAAAACCCAACAAACGGCAGAACAAGCCGCCTCAGCAAGCCTAGAACTCACGCGCGCTCAACATCAACTCGGTGGTGCTAGCCATTTAACTTTACTCAATGCTCATCGCGAATATCAACAAGCCAAAATTGGTCGTATCAAAGCCGAGGCCGCGCGTTTAGCCGATACCGCCGCATTATTTCAAGCCTTAGGCGGAGGTTGGTGGCAACGCAACAATCTCGCTGAAACACTACAAGCCAATAGAGACGCACAGCAAATCCCGTGCAGCTTTATTGAATGCTGGATTAACCCGTTGCCCAAACCTAAACCAGAACCACTCTCTTTACCGGTAAAAAAATAACCTCTCCCGCTCAGGATACCCCTCTATGATTAAGCGCATGCTCATTATGCTCATCGTGGTCAGTTTAGTACTGGGCGCGGTCTTCGGTTTTATCACGTTTAAAGAACGCATGATAAAACAATTCATGACGGCTCAAGGCGAGCCGCCACAAACCGTATCAACGATGTCGGCAGGCTATCAAGAATGGCTACCCACATTAAAAGCAGTTGGTACAGTCAAAGCCGTACAAGGCGTTGAAGTCAGCGCCGAAGTTGCGGGCATGGTCTCAGCTATTTTATTTAAACAAGGCGACCACGTTACGGCGAATACCGCATTAGTTCAGCTTAATGCCAGCAATGATATAGCAAGGCTGAAAAGTTTAACCGCTGTCGCCGAACTAGCGCGCATTACTTATTTGCGTAGTGAAGCGCAATTTAACGCTAAGGCGATTAGTAAACAGCAATTGGATTCTGATAAATTCAATTTAGATTCGGCACTCGCTAATGTCGTTGAACAACAAGCGCTGATTGAGAAAAAAACCATTAAAGCGCCCTTCTCTGGTCGCTTAGGTGTGCGTTTAGTTGAAATGGGACAATACCTAGACCCAGGCACCGCCATTGCAACCTTGCAAGCGTTAGATAAAGTCTATGTCGATTTTTACTTACCGCAGCAAAGCTTGGCAGAATTAAAACTGGGTCAAAAAGTCACCGTTAGCTCCGATGCTTACCCCAAGCAAGCCTACACCGGTACGGTCAGCGTGATAAATCCTAAAGTCGATGCCGCCACGCGTAACGTCTTAGTACGCGCAACGCTTGATAATCCTGGGCAAAAATTATTACCCGGCATGTACGCTAGCGTCGAACTCATCTTAGGCGCAGCCCAGCGCTATATCACCTTGCCGCGTTCGACAGTTGCGTTTAACCCGTATGGTGCTACCGTGTATTTAACCGAGCCGAAACCGGCTAACGATAAAAGCCCGGCACAATTCATTGCCAAACAAAGCTTTGTTACGACCGGTGAAACGCGCGGCGACCAAATCGCAATTCTTACTGGTGTTAAAGAAAACGATAGTGTTGTCACCTCAGGACAAATTAAATTGCGTAATGGCAGCCCGATTATTGTTAATAACTCGGTGCAACCTTCTAATGACGCAGCGCCTAAACCTATAGACCAATAATTCGCCATGAACTTCACTGACATTTTTATTCAGCGCCCGGTACTGGCTACCGTCATTAGCATGATTTTGCTGGTCTTAGGCTTGCGCTCGCTAAACGGTTTACCCGTATTGCAATATCCTCACACTGAAAATGCCGTAGTCACGGTGACCACAACCTATTACGGTGCTGACCCTGATGTGATTGCCGGTTTCATCACGACGCCGTTAGAAAATATCATCGCGCAAGCTAATGGCATTGATTACATCACTTCGACCAGCCAAAGCAGTGTTAGCACGATTACCGCAAATCTGCGCTTAAATTACGATCCGAATAAAGCGTTAACGGAAATTAATACCAAAGTTAATTCTATCCTTAACCAATTACCGCCGGAATCACAACAACCGTCGATTAGCGTTAAAATCGGTGAAACCATAGATGCCATGTATATTGGCTTCTCTAGCACGACGTTACCCGCCAATAACATCACGGATTACCTAGTGCGCACGGTACAACCGCGCTTACAATCAGTTACAGGCATACAAACCGCAGAAATTCTAGGCGGTAAAAACTATGCATTACGCGCTTGGCTAGACCCGGATAAATTAGCCGCTAACCAGCTAACTGCCGGCGATGTCAGCACCGCGTTGGCAAAAAACGACTATATCGCGGGTTTAGGCCGTACCAAAGGCCAAATGGTGCAAGTCAATTTAACCGCATCAACAGGCTTGCATTCGGTTAGCGAGTTTGAAAATCTCATCATCAAACAACAAGACGGCGCGATTATCCGGTTAAAAGATGTTGCGAACGTCACGTTAGGTGCAGATGATTATGAAACCAGCGTGGCTTTCGATGGTAATAAAGCCGTGTATATCGGCTTACAAATCGCCCCTAGCGCCAATTTACTGGAAGTCATCGGCCGAGTACGCGAGGTATTTCCAGACATTCAGCAACAATTGCCTGAGGGCATAGACGGCGAAATCGTTTATGACTCGACCGAATTCGTCGATAGCTCTATACACGAAGTTGTACATACCTTAATCGAAGCCTTAGCCATTGTTACCTTAGTGGTGTTTTTCTTTTTAGGTTCATGGCGTTCGGTGATTATTCCGGTCGTTGCCATTCCTTTATCGCTGATTGGCACGTTTACCATGATGCTGATGCTAGGCTTTTCGATTAACTTACTGACGCTATTAGCGCTGGTACTCGCCATAGGTTTAGTCGTTGACGATGCGATTATTGTCGTTGAAAACGTAAACCGCCACTTAGAAGATGGCATGCAGCCTATACCTGCAGCGCTCCTAGCCGCACGCGAATTAACCGGCCCGATTATCGCGATGACGATAGTATTAATCGCGGTTTATGTCCCGGTCGGCTTTCAAGGCGGACTAACTGGCGCACTGTTTTCCGAGTTTGCCTTTACGCTCGTCGGCGCTGTTACGGTTTCGGCGGTCATCGCGCTTACGTTATCGCCTATGATGAGTTCACGCTTATTAAAACCGCATAGCCACGACAAGCATAATATCGAAGAGCGCTTTATTGAGTTAATCGATGCCAGCTTTAATTGGCTAAGCAATCGTTACCAACGTATGCTGCACGGTAGCCTAAATTATTTGCCGGTCACTACGGTGTTTTCAATCATTATCCTCGCCAGCATTTATTTTCTCTACGCCAAAGCTAATAACGAACTGGCGCCGCAAGAAGACCAAGGCATTATTATCACCAGCGCGACCGCAGCACCCGATGCCACGTTGCAACAACGCTTGCTCTATTCGGATGAAGTGTATAAAAAATTCATTTCACATCCGGAAAATGACCATGTGTTCCAACTCGATATGCCTGGGCAATCCATCGCCGGCATGGTGTTAAAACCTTGGGCCGAACGCGCATTAACCGCCGATAAATTACAACCTCTGGTACAAGCCGAACTGAATGAAATATCAGGCGTGCGCGTTGCCGCATTTCAACCACCGCCGTTACCGGGTAGCAATGGCTTACCGGTGCAATTTGTCATAGGCAGTACAGGCTCATTTGAAGAATTAAACACGGTAGCCGGGCAATTTATGCAAGCCGCGCAAAAATCCGGCATGTTTATGTTCATGGATAACGATTTGAAATACGACCAACCGCAAGCGCAATTAGAAATAGACCGAGACAAAGCGGCGTTATTGGGCTTAACAATGGAAGATGTAGGCTCATCGCTAGCCTCCATGTTAGGCGGGGGCTATGTCAATTATTTCAGCTTATCCGGGCGTTCTTATAAAGTCATGCCGCAAGTACAACAAGGCTTTAGACTGAATACCGAACAACTCAAAGACTATTATTTACGCACGGGTAACGGCGACATGATTGCGTTATCCACGATTGCTCACATTACGACTAAAACCGTCCCGCAATCGCTAAATCATTTCCAGCAGCTTAACGCGGCCACCGTGTCCGGCGTACCGTTTCCTGGTGTCACGTTAGGCGATGCCGTTGCCTCATTACAACAACTGGCAAAAACCATGCTGCCACCCGGCTATACTGTCGATTACGCCGGTCAATCTCGGCAACTCGTCAAAGAATCCAGCAGTTTTGCCGCAACCTTCGGTTTTGCACTGATTATTATTTATCTGGCCTTAGCGGCCCAGTTTGAAAGCTTTAAAGACCCGCTGATTATTCTAGTCTCAGTGCCAATGTCCATCGCGGGTGCTTTGATTTTTATCGCGTTAGGCATAGGCAATGCGACACTGAATATTTATACCGAAGTAGGCTTAGTCACGCTGATGGGCTTAATCAGTAAACATGGCATACTCATTGTTGAGTTTGCCAACAACAAACAACAAGAAGGCTTAACTAAACGTGCCGCGATAGAATCCGCCGCCAGCATCCGTTTACGCCCAATTTTAATGACTACAGCAGCGATGGTATTAGGCGTGTTACCGTTGATATTCGCTAGCGGGGCCGGTGCCGTATCGCGTTTCAACATGGGCTTAGTCATTGCAACCGGTATCGCGATAGGCACGTTATTTACGCTATTTGTCGTACCGGCGGTGTATTTGTTGTTTGGGCATGAATTTAACTCAGCGAAAACTGAGTAATGACGGAAAACTCGATGAGTTTTTCCAATGACTATCCATAAGGCGCATAGACCATGTTGAACAACACCGAGACCAACACTTGCAATCAACTGAGTGAAGCTCTGCTAGCCGAGCATCGCCCCGTATTGTTCCGTTACTCTTTGCTGCAACTAAAAGACAACGAACTGGCCGACGACGCAGCACAAGAAAGCTTACTTGCTGCCTGGAAAGCATCTGCGAATTTCCAAGGCAACGCTAGCTTACGCACCTGGCTAATTGGTATTTTAAAACACAAAATTGCTGATTACTGGCAGCTTAGCGCTCACGAAGTCGTCACCGCTGATGTTGACCAAATCGACAGCGCCCATGATGAAACCGATGAGGACGATTCTTTCATCAGCGACGGTCACTGGAATAACGGCTCAAGCAGTTGGAACGCCCCTGAAGCAGCACTCAAGCAACAAGAGTTCTGGGCGATTTACGAAACCTGCCAAAACAACCTACCGCCGAAAATGGCCAAGGTCTTCATGCTGCGCGAACTCGTGGGTTTGGAAACTGAAGAAGGCCTGCCAGGAAACGGGCTTAAGCGACGCCAATTACTGAGTCACCATGCACCGTGCCCGATTAAGGCTGCGTGAATGCCTGGAAATCCGCTGGTTCAAGCAAACGAAAACTAACAAAGAGCGTCGCTATGCTTAGTTGCCGCGACATTACCGCCCTCATTTCTCAAGGTTTAGACAAAAAACTCAGCGTTAGCCAACGCCTAGCGATTGGTTTTCATCTGATGCTGTGTACCCATTGCCGTAACTTCCAGAACCAGTCCCAGTTCCTCCGCAAAGCCGCGCATCGTTATACCGAGCAATTACAGAAACGGTTGGATAAGAAATCTTGAGCGGTTGGAGATATTTAATTCTTTGCACCTGTAATCTGCGATTGGTGCTGTGTGTTAAGGATTTTCCTTAGTAATCGCTTGAATTTTATGCTGTTTTTGTGGATTTTAAAATGCGGTTGGCGACGATTATTTTGTAACTGTCAGTATGTATAATCAGATGACGGCTACACACTTTAGCAGGGACAGGGTATTTGGTGCGGGGGTTGGCAGCAGGGATGCTGCCATCAAGCCTACAGGGATGTATTTACGGCGCCCTCGGCAACTGCTCCTGCGTTGCTCTACTACGCGCCATCCCTGGCTTTATGCACCCTGAATACCCTGTCCCGCATTACGTTGGTAGCCCAGATGACTGTTAATATTTCGATAGAAGGTAACTTCTCATTACCCACAGGTGTTCGCAGCCCGAATCAAATCGGATAAAG
>CAWUNX010000033.1:0-15352 GCA_963923905.1 uncultured Methylocucumis sp. | reverse complement strand
TTGCAGGCAACAGGGTGATGAATGCAAGCCGTTTTCGTTGCATGGTTACAATACTATCGACAAAATCGAAAACGGCAAAATCTCTGGACATTATGCCGGCAGGCTTGTTTGGATTGACCCTGCTACAGCAAAACACCACTATATGAACATTAACGGTCATTTTAATGGTGATGTTATTGATGAACCCTAAGCTTTGGCTGTGTCACTCATTTTTCGAAGGCTAATACAGTTATGAATGCGGTAGTTCAGCAACACACCGATGGGTGGTGATTGTGCTATCGCGAAACAACCGTACGCAGTCAAACTTACGGAATTAGCTAGATTTTCATTATCTAGCTTTTCTCGAATCAGTTCGTTAATTTAAACATAATTAAGAAACCGGAGGGTTGGCTGCGTCACATACATTCAAAAAACCTCTGCAAACAAATTATTCGCCCACGCCAACATCATTTTGTAATTATCCGAGTTAATGGTTTCTGCCTCGCCGAATGAAGCATCGACGCGCAGCATTTTGTCAGTGGCCATATCGTAGCGAAATCCGGCGGTTAAAAATGAAGCTTTGCTGGCTGTGATTGGACTATAGCAGGCGGAATTAGTCACAGGAGCTTCATCAGGCATCACCCTAAGTGGGCGTAAACCAAGATTTCTCAGCAAGGCATCGGCGCAGACTTTAGCTTCCGAATTAGCGATGTGTCCGGCTTTGGGTTGGTTAGAGTCGTGAGCATCACCGATAACATAAATGTCTGGGTCAAATAACGATTGGTAGGTATCGACATGCACACCCGCCCATAGTTTGTTATTAGCGGTATCGATTAAGCCCGCGTCAAACAAAAGCTGCGGCGCTTTTTGATTGGGAATTACGTTCAATAAATGGCACTGTTCGGTACGGTAGTTGCTGCCATCGGTCACCGTTATGCTTTTACTCGCAAATTGTGTAGTCGCCATGACGTCGAAAACCGCTTGGTTAGGGATGTATTGGATAATGTTTGGGTAATATTGAGTGAAAGCAATATTAAAATTGATAGGTTCAGCCATGATGCCAGGGTTGGCGTCAAAAACGATGAGACTACCGCCTCTTTTACGCGTTTTTAAATAGTCTGCAATTAAGCAAGCGCGCTCATAAGGTCCCGGTGGACAGCGATAAGGCATTTTAGGAATGGTCATGATGACTTTAGCACTGCCATCGGCGGGTAGTTTTTTGAGCTGGTCGCGTAAATTTGTGGTTTGAGCGCCAGCTTTCCAGGCGTGTGGTATGGGTGTGCTCAGGTCGGGTAGAGACGGATTCATACCACTGGGAAAAATGAAATCAATGCCTGGCGCTAGGATAAGTTTGTCATAGTCTAAAGTAAATTGGCTTTTATTAGACGCCGTAGCAAGCACTTTTCTGTTTAAACGGTCAATTGCGGTGACTTTACCTTGCTTAAAAATAAAATGATTTTTAGACGCAGTGTTGCTAAGTGGAAAAGTCAAATTGGTTAAGGTTTTTTGGTCGTTAAGTACCAGGTTAGACAGAATACAAGAGACATGACTGGTATTAGCGTCCAGTAAAGTAACTTCGACTTGATTTTGCCCCCATAATTTTAGGTATTTCGCGATAGATGCACCGGCAAACCCGCCACCGACAATGGCGATTTTGTAAACGCTCGACGCTGCCTTAGCCGTCGTGGCGGTTAGTGGTGCGCTCGTCGCGACAGCGCCAAGTCCTATCGATTTTATAAATGACCTTCTATCCATTGTTGTCTCCAAGTTATCTAACGGTTGAAAAGTAGATGGCGATGGCCCTTAGCTCTTCGTCAGTGTAAAGGCGCGATTGCTTGCTCATAATGTCGTTTTTGCCATTATTCTGAAATTCCTTTAAATCTCCGTATAAATCACTGGCTGATTCACCCGCGATTGAATCGATTTCGCCTTTTGAATGACCATTAAAACCGTGGCATTGGAAACATTGCGAGGCTAATAACTCACCATTCGGTTGGGCTAAGGCAACGCTACAAAACAACAACAAAAGCCAAAATATGTTTTTCATAGAAATCCTGAGTGGTTGGTTGCAGAGGTTTGGGTGACCAATTAGAGGTCAGGTTTATTAGAATATTCTGACACTCTTATGCTTTTTATATGCCAACTGGGTGAAGCGATGCTGAAATAACTACAGATTGCGATGATGCTAGCTAGGTAGCCCTAGTTTATTGGTGTATAAACTAATTGCTAAGTTTTTATGTTAGCTATAGCCCTATTAACCCTGCAATTTTTGTTGGAAAAATCTGCAGGTAATACCTTTTTTGCAGTATGGTATTTCACCGTTTTTGAGCTGCTCATAGCAAGAAATGGCGATGGAGACTTAAAGTAGCCTCAGCTATTTCGAAATTACCCAAAAAAAACTATGATAAGCCATGATAGGAGGATGAATACTAAGCCCTAACTATTCGTAAGCGTGGGCAGTCGGACTTCTGTGCTTGGCAGGGATTGATGGTTTGAGCGCACAGGTTAATCAATCGGCAAGTGAGTAGGTGAAGTTATGGCAACGTTTAACGGGACTAGTGGCAAAGATAAATTCATCGGTAGCGCGGACGACGATATTTTTGCATTCAAAATAAGAGACTTAGGCGTAAAAGATGTATTGCGCGGCGAGGGTGGGCTTAATGTGTTGCTGCTATTCAATGCGACGCCACAAACTCAAGAGGAAATACTTGCCAATCGTTGGCAAGGCTTAAACAACATTCAGGGGTTGGTGTTAGCGTCAAACGGCTACGGTATCAAGCTTTGGTTTGATAACACGTTTTTTAATCACAACGATGTTAAACGCTTTATTATTGATGGGCGATTGTTGCAACAAGTTGTGCAGCCTATGCACATTTACGCTAGCGATGTTACCAACATGGCATTTAACGTTATTGGTAGCATAGGCGCTTGGGACAATATTAATACGGGCAGTGGCAATGATGTTATCGCGTATGTCAGCGAATCGTTGAATAGCCGAGACACCATACACGCAGGCGCCGGGACAGATACCCTGGTGCTGGCAGGAGCAGGTAAGGTCTTAGGCGTAAAAGATGGCCCAGATATTGTGTTAGCCAGTCGCAGCGCTTATTTAAATGATGTAACCGGTATAGAAAAAATCGTTATTACTGAACTTGCTAGCGATTACACGCAAACCATAGGTTTTGCCAATGCGCTTCAAGGCTCTTACGATGGTAAGGGCTTAGTATCTATTACGACGAATCAGTTTTATGGTTTAAATAAACCGGCTAAAGCAGTCGCCGGCAAGCTGATTATTGACGGCAGCAGTTTAGCCAGTGACCAACCGCTTCATATCACGGCGGGCTTTAATGATGACAAACTAGCGTCAGGTGCTGGAAACGATAGTTTGAGCGGCGGCGATGGTAATGATTCATTAAGCGCTGGCGATGGCAATGATAGACTGATAGGCGATTCTGGCAATGATACATTGGTTGGCGGTAAAGGCAATGACACGTTGCTAGGCGGCATTGGCGACGATCAATTTGTTTTCGCTGGTAGCACGGCAAGTCCAGTCACTGAGTTTTACCAAGACAAACTCGATGGTGATAAAGGCTTGGACACACTCTATTTTAGCTCGCCAACAGGAGTCAGTATTGCAGCGCCCGCACTAAACAGTTGTACCATCACCGGTATTGAGACCATAGGCTTTGCGAGCAATAACAGTTCAATTGCGATAACGCAACAGTTCATGCAGCGCAATTTCAACGGTGCTGGCCAATTGCGTATTTATCTCGATAGGTTAACAGCGAGCGGTACTAGTTTTATTGCCGACGCCTCAGGTGTGACAGGCAAAGAGTTAGCTATTAATTTCGATATTAATGTGCAAAATCAAAAAGAGACGTTAATCGGTGGTGCTGGCAATGATATGTTCCAATTTAATACCACCCCAAATACCTTTGGGCTAGAAGAAAATCCTAGCGGCCCTGATTTTTTTGACAAATTAGTCGGGGGCAAAGGTTATGATTCGATTCAAGTGCGTGAAAACAGCTTGGTATCTTTAGGCCAACAAGTCAAAGGCATAGAGCTGTTAACTGTACTTGCTGATGCGCCGTTAAGCATTACTCGGACTGAAATTGATGTCGCCGTGCCAGACGATTTAACGATAGATGGTAGCGCGCTTAGCAGTGGTGATAACTTAATTGCACGCGGTTTTGCCTATGATAGATATAACGACCCGTTGGCGAGCCAAGGCTATGCCTATGCTGCTGGCAGATTAACCCTACTCGGTGGTCAAGGTAATGATACGTTAGTCGGCGGTTTAGCTAAGGATACGCTTAAAGGCAACAATGGTAACGATGTATTGGCTGGACGCGATGGTGCCGATGAATTAACCGGTGGTTTAGGCGCCGACTGGTTTGCCTACAGCGGTTTAATGGATTCACCCGCTACGCTTAAGGGCCGCGATACCATCACCGATTTCAGCCAAGCTCAAGGCGATAAAATTTATTTTTTACACTCAGGAACAGCGCCGTTTACCTTTATAGGCGATGCAGACTTTTCTTTTATCACAGGACAAGTGCGTAGTTACCACGATACCAAAATGACTTATGTAGAATTAGATTTAAGCGGCGACGGTGTTGCCGATTTACAAATCGCGCTAACGGGTGTTATGAACTTAAGTGCGGCTGACTTTTCATTATGACGAGCCTAAAAAATCTTGCGAATTTATACAATAAGAGCAACGGCTTAAAAATCGCATTAAAATACCGCTAGTATGGGAACGAACAAGCTATGCTGAATAAAAAATTAACCCTCATCTGCGCTCGTAGCGAGCTTGATAAAACCTCTTTCATTACTAGAAACGTTAGCTACAAAACACAGCACGTTTCCGTTATTGTTTTTGCTTTCGAGGGCAATGCCTATGCGTATATCAACGATTGTATGCATATGCACAGGCGGTTAAACTGTGAAAAAGACACTATTTTTGATGAAACCGGGCAATATTTACGCTGCTCAATGCACGGATTTGTTTTTGAGCCTAAAACAGGCGAATGCCAAAGCCCTGTGTGTTTAGGCGAGCGTTTACAAGCATTACAACTGCAAGAAATAGACGGAATGCTGTATTTTGCCGAAAAACGCCTTGAGCTGATTGACTGAAATTGAGGAGGGTTTGGTTGCTATATCCTCCTTTTATTGCCGATGAGGATTAAGGTACACGCGGCGTACCTAATAGTCACCAGGTTGCCTATTTCACTGCGTTGGCCGCGATTAGTTTCTTGGTCTGATTGTTTATTATTGGCGCACAATGATACGTTAAGCCCAGTTTAATAGACTCTTGTGTAACTTTGCGTCAACTGAGTTTTCGTGGTATGGTACGTTAACCATTAATGGAGAAACGTATGCAACATCGAGTTTGGTTAATCTGTTTCTATTTGTTTTCTACCGTCATCTTTGCTCAAACACTCACCAAAGAACAAATTCCCGAATCGCTTAAACCCTGGATACCTTGGGTAACCGAAGAGCACTCAGAGCGTCATTGCCCATTTTTATACAACGATAGTCGAGAAAGATACTGTGACTGGCCAACCGCCATGCAGATGGAGTTAACGCCTGAAAACGGCATGTTCAGCATGCAAGGTAAAGTTTATCAAGACAGTTGGGTGGCGTTACCGGGCGGTCGTTCAAGCTGGCCGCAAAATGTGACGCTCAACCAACAACCTGCGTTGGTCATGGACAAAGACGGCATTCCTTCAATAAAAATACTAGCTAACAATATCCCGGTCAGTTACCAAATTAAAGGCGAATTTTTATGGCAGCGCATTCCTGACACATTGCCTATGCCAATGAATACCGGTTTAATCAATCTTAGCATCAATGGCAATAAAATAGCGGCACCCAATATCAACGACGGTATGCTGTGGATTAAAGACAGCGAGCGCCAGCACAATAAACCAGAAAATATTCAAAACAGTTTAAACCTAAAGGTGTTTAGGCTGTTTATCGATGCGGTGCCGTTACAGGTAGTGACTCGATTGGTGCTGGAGGTCGCGGGAGAGCAGCGCGAAGTTAAATTTGCTCATCCGGTGTTGGCTAATTTTTTGCCGTTCAAACTCGATAGCGAATTACCCGCACGTCTGGAGAATGATGGGCAATTATTAGTACAGATTCGCCCTGGGCATTGGCAAATCGATATTTCCGCGCGTAGCGTCAAGGATTTGCTTAGCATTGCCTATCCCATAGGTGGGCAAAACTGGCCTGAACAGGAAATTTGGGTGTTTGATGCACAAGAAGATGAACGTGTCGTAGAAGTTGAACAGGTATCAGCTATAGACACCAGCCAAAACGATGTGCCAAGTGAATGGAAACATTGGCCTGCTTATCGCATCGCTCAAGGGCAAGCAATGGGTTTAAAGCTGATACAGCGCGGCGACTTTGACCCTAGCGATAATGAGCTAAGTATTTACCGTAAATTATGGCTGGATTTTGATGGTGGCGGTTATACGGTTAACGATAAGATCATCGGTCAAATGTCGCGTGATTGGCGGTTAAATGCGTTACCCGATATGCAACTAGGCAAAGTCTCATTCTATCTTCTGGCATTTTTAAAGAAACAAGGTGAAGGCTTGCTGATAACCCGCTCCGTTAATGACCAACAAGGTGTGGAGCTGCGTAGCGGTATCTTAAGCCTGACGGCGGACAGTCGTATGGGCGGTAACATAGCAGCGCCTAGCGCGGTGGGTTGGGCACAAGACTTTCAACTTGTTATCACAGAATTGAATTTACCGCCAGGCTGGCAGCTTTTAGCCGCAAGCGGTGTTGATCAGGTACAAGACAGTTGGCTTTCGCATTGGTCGTTACTGGATGTGTTCTTAGTGTTATTAGCCGCTTTTATCGTGGGCAAGCTGTGGAACCGTTATTGGGGTTTGTTTGCATTGGTCACGTTTATCCTAATCTGGCAGGAACCTGAAGCACCACGGTGGATTTGGTTAAACCTCTTAGCCGTGACGGTATTAATCCATTACTTGCCTAACGATAAATTACTTAACCTATCCAAGTTAGCCAAGGCTTACCGTATGCTAGCTTGGTTGGTGTTACTGTTTTTTAGCGTACCGTTTATGGCTGAGCAAATGCTACACGGATTTTATCCACAGCTTGAAAACGACCGTCTTGCGGTAAACAGATTAGGGGGAAGTGCAGCCTCAACGCAGCCGGTGGCCTCTATGACTAAGGGCTCTGCCAAAGCCAAGTCGAACCCACCTGAAAAATCAAACGAATGGGCGAGGAGTTTTGATGAGGAAGTTACCCAGAAATTTATGGACATGGCAGCGAAAATGGAACCTATGTTTAAGCGCAAAATGTATATGTCTGAGGATAATGGTGAGATAACGGTCTCTTTGCAAGAAACCATCACTAAACTAGAACACGCCGACCCTAACGCTAAAATCCAAACCGGGCCTGGGCTTCCTGACTGGGAATGGCATAAAATTAAGTTGTCTTGGGATGGCAAGGTCAGTAGCCAGCAAACCCTGCACTTATGGTATTTATCGCCTGCGATGACGATGGTGTTGAGTGTTCTACAGGTAGTTTCTATTACCGTACTGGCATTGTTAATGATTGGTATCGACGTTACGCAGGTTAACTTTCGCAAATTCCGTGCGGCGCCAATGACATTATTAGTCTTGTTATTGTTGCCGCTAAGTTTTGCCGCTCCTACTAAAGCGTATGCTGAATATCCTAGTAAAGAATTGTTGGATGAGTTGAAATCGCGTTTACAAATCGATGAAAAATTAGATTGTTTACCGGCATGTGCGGACATTTCACATATGACGCTGCGTATTAACCCACAACAGATAGAAATCGTTTTGCAAATTCATGCCGGTGCGTCCGTGGTCTTACCGTTACCTGCCGACGAGCCGCAATGGTTTCCTAGTCAGGTGTTAGACAATGGTGAAACCGCTACTGAGTTATATCGAAAAAATGATTATTTGTGGCTGCATGTTACGCCAGGCATTCATCAGGTTACTTTGCTCGGCAACGTGCCGTTATCAAGCCAGTTCACATTGCCGTTTCCACTAAAACCTAAACAAGTCACCTTGACTGCGTCTGGCTGGGAAGTGGTTGGTATTCAAGAAAACGGTGAGCCTGACGAGCAGTTACAGTTTAGCCGAACCGGTCAAGCTAAAGATGCGAGCAACAAAATAACAATAGAACCGGGTACATTACCGCCGTTGATTCAGGTTGAGCGTTCGCTACAACTGGGTTTGGATTGGCGTCTTTATACGCGTGTAAGCCGTTTGTCCCCGACCGGTGCTGCGGTTGTCTTAAACGTGGACTTGTTACCGGGCGAAGCCGTCACTACTGAGGGTGTTCATGTAAAAAAGGGTGCTGTTGCCGTCAATATGTCCGCACAAGGTACAGAAATAGAATGGTTATCGACGCTGGCTAAAACACCCACACTAACCTGGGTTGCATCGAATACAGAGCAATGGACGGAAAGCTGGAAAATCAAAACGGGCGCAATATGGCATGTCGAAAATGACGGTATTCCACCAATAAAAAAGTTTCATGGTTTTGAATGGACACAGGAGTGGCATCCTTGGCCGGGCGAAAAAATCAGCTTGCAAATTACCCGCCCAGAAGCAGTTAGCGGACAAACGCTGACCATAGATCATAGTGAGCTTAGCCTAAAACAACAGCAGCGTATGCAAGAGGTGACGTTAAATCTGAGCTTACGTAGCTCGCAAAGCGGTCAACATACGCTGGTGTTACCTGACCTTGCCGAATTACAATCGGTAAGAATCAACGAGAGAGCTATGCCGATACGCTTGCAAGACCACAAGTTGATTTTGCCTATCGCGCTGGGCGAGCAAAGAGTCTCGGTTCATTGGCAGCAACCACAACCTATGACGGCATTGATTCATACCCCAGTAATTGATATAGGCGCACCTAGCGTCAATAGTCGATTGAATATCGCGTTAGGGCCGGAGCGTTGGTTGTTATGGCTGCAAGGCCCGCGCTTGGGGCCAGTGATTTTGTTTTGGGGCGTGGTCTGCTTGCTGGCGCTTATGGCATTAGGGGCGGGCCAGACTAAGCTAACGCCCTTAAAACACTGGCAATGGTTTTTGTTATTACTAGGACTTAGCCAATTGTCGATGATGTTTTTGGGCGTTGTGGTCATTGTTTGGTTGATGTTATTGGGCTGGCGACAAAATCAAAGCGCGGATTCACTTGCGTTCAATGCGTTGCAAATCTTATTAAGCTGTTTGACGCTTGCCTCATTAGGCGTATTAATTGTTGCGATTGCTCAGGGCTTGTTAAATCCACCTGATATGCTAATTAAAGGTAATGACTCCAGCGCCCTAGACCTGCACTGGTATCAAGACCGTAACGCTACACAATTACCGGTAGCTAGTGTGGTGTCCGTGCCGGTATCGGTTTATCGCGTATTGATGTTGGCTTGGTCGTTGTGGTTAGTAGCCTCGTTGTTGAAGTGGTTGAGTTGGGGTAAACGGTGTTTTGCCAGTAACGGTCTTTGGTATAAATCTGGCAATACCAAGGCAAAAGACTGAAAAATGAGGAAGATTACTGCTGGTAGTGTTAAAGGTAGCTCTATGGGCTTAAGCTCAAAAACGCCCGAATCGATGCTATGCCTTGCGCGCCAGCTTGTTGTGCTTGGATTAAATTGTGCTGCGTCATGCCGCCTAAGGCATAAACGGGTAGGTTGACTGTATCGACTAGGGTTTTAAAACCGGCCCAGCCTAAAGTTGGCGCATTAGGATGGGTGGGTGTTGCTAATACCGGCGCTAATACCACGAAGTCAACGCCTAGGTGTTGGGCGTGGGCTAATTCTTCCGCATTATGGCAGGAAGCACTGACTAGGCTAGCCGTAGGCCGTTGCGTTAAGTTAAGTAAATCTCGGCTGGTTAAGTGCATACCATCACAGGCTATCTCATCAAACCCGGCACTGGCAGAATTTAATAATAATCGACAGCCATGTTGCTGACACAAAGGGTAAGCGTAGTCGATAAAACGTTTCACTTCGGCAACAGGCAGGTTTTTTAACCGCGCTTGTATCAGCGTTATGTTTTGTTTTAGCAAAACGTTCAAATGCTGGCTTAAAAACTTAGGCTCAGCGTCGTCTAAAATGGCATAAAACGGCGGTAAATTGACCGCTGTGATGATAGGTAAATTAGCCGCTGGAAATGCATAATCAGATAACTCATTCGGTTTAACCCAAGCTAACGCTTGTCCGGTTAAACTCTGTGCGTTGCCGGTAAATTCGGTCACGGTAAAAACGATTAAACGCACGGCTTTGTCGGGGTACACATAGTTAATCGTGATTAACGGCGTGGCGTGGGTGACGCTAATGCCTAGCTCTTCCATGAGTTCCCGGGCTAAGGCTTGTTCCGCCGTTTCGCCCGGTTCTAATTTGCCACCTGGGAATTCCCATAAGCCACCTTGGTGCAAGGCGTTATCGCGTAGCGAGATTAAAATATGTTCGCCGTGTTTGATAACACCGACAGCGACATTAAGGCTAGGAACTGAGTTAGGCACGCGTCGCTTAGATTTAAGATTTGCTAGGTTTGGCTAATTTAATACCTAACTCTTTTAATTGCGCTTCAGGTACGGGCGCTGGCGCGTTGACGAGCGGACACGCTGCTGATTGTGTTTTAGGGAAGGCAATCACATCGCGTATTGAGCTTGAGCCGGTCATTAACATCACTAAACGGTCTAAACCAAATGCCAGCCCGCCGTGTGGTGGTGCGCCGTATTTTAATGCGTCGAGTAAGAAGCCAAATTTTTCGCGTGCTTCATCGGGTTGAATACCTAAAATATCAAACACCGTTTGTTGCATCAGCGGTCGATTAATACGAATCGAGCCACCGCCCACTTCGGTACCGTTTAACACTAAGTCATAAGCGCGTGATAAGGCAGCACCTGGATTGGCTTTTAATTCTTCTAGCGAGCAGCTAGGCGCTGTGAATGGGTGGTGTATGGCAGAATAACGCCCCGCTTTTTCATCCCAAGCAAACATTGGGAAATCGACAACCCAAACCGGTTTCCAATCGCCTTGTAATAAGTTTAAGTCATGGCCTAGTTTAACGCGTAACGCGCCCATCGCTTCATTAGCAATATCGGCCTTATCGGCGCCGAAGAAGATTAAATCACCGGTTTCGGCAGCGGTTTTTGCCAGAACCTTAGCCCAAACGTCAGCAGGGGCAAATTTGACGATAGGTGATTGCAAGCCATCTAAGCCAGCGTTAATGTCGTTGACTTTGATATAGGCTAAGCCTTTAGCGCCATAAATCGCGACGAACTTGGTTAACTCGTCTATGTCTTTGCGGCTTAGCTCACCGCCTTTAGGTAAACGCATCGCGACGACGCGACCCTTAGGGTCGTTAGCCGGGCCTGAGAACACTTTAAAATCAACGGCTTTCATCTCATCGGCAATATCGATGAGTTCTAATGGAATGCGTAAGTCAGGACGGTCAATACCAAAGCGTCTAATGGCTTCTTGGTAAGTCATGCGTGGGAATACGTCATCGAGTTTAACATCGATGATTTGGGCAAATAATTGCCGAATCATTTCTTCCATGACGTTCATGATTTCATCTTCGGTCATGAACGAGGTTTCAATATCGAGCTGGGTAAATTCGGGCTGTCTATCCGCGCGCAAGTCTTCATCGCGGAAGCAGCGCACGATTTGATAATACCTATCCATGCCCGCAATCATCAGAATTTGTTTATACAACTGAGGCGACTGGGGCAGCGCAAAAAACGCATTTTCATGCGTGCGGCTTGGCACGATATAGTCTCTAGCGCCCTCGGGCGTGGCTTTGGTTAAATAAGGCGTTTCAATTTCAAAGAAATCATTAGCGTCTAAGAAATTTCTTAATACGCGCGTGACATCACGGCGTACTTTCATTTTTTCTTGCATAGACGAGCGGCGCAAGTCGATATAACGATAACGCAAGCGCAACTCTTCGTTAACTTCTATGTCGCTTTCAACGGGGAACGGTGGCGTTTCCGACTCGTTTAACACCTCGATGTGTTTCGCGAGGATTTCGATTTCACCTGAATTCATGTTTGGGTTTATCGTACCGGATGGGCGGTTTCTGACGATGCCAGTGATTTTTAACACGTACTCGCTACGCACATGCTCAGCTGTGGCAAAGGTTTCGGCAGTATCCGGATCGACGACGACTTGCACAATACCAGCGCGGTCGCGTAAATCGATGAAAATAACGCCGCCGTGGTCGCGTCGTCTATGCACCCAACCGCAGATGTCAACGGTGCTGCCTAACTGTTGTGTGTTTAAATCTCCGCACTTGTGAGTACGCATGATGATTCCCTGTTGTTTATTAGTGTTATTGAAAATGAAAGGCTTGGGTTAAGCGTGAGTTTAAGGTTATCGGTGGCAACTGTACAGTACGCCTAGCGTGCATTATCAGGAAGGCGACGAGTAGGGTACGCTGGACGTACCCACAATGATAAAGCCTGCACGTTTATTGTTTAAAGAGTCTGGTGGGCGCTAAAAGACAGATTAATGGTTTTTACACGCGCCTGAGCAACTGTGTGGCGCGGCAGCGCTGGCGGCTGGCGTCGAGGAGGCTTCACCGGCGACGTTTTTCTTACTACCGCTTTTAAAATCAGTCTCGTACCAGCCGCCGCCTTTTAAGCGAAAACCCGCCGCAGAAATTTTTTTCATTAATTCCGGTTGACTACAAGCTGGGCAAATCACTAACGGTTCTGCATTTAACTTTTGTAAGGCTTCGTGTTCATGACCACAGGCTTGGCATTGATATTCATAAATCGGCATAAAAAGCACTCCTGAAAAAAAATAAAAACTACAATAAGGCTTAAATTCAGGATTTCAAGGCGCTTACTATAGAATACCTGCTCATTTTACAGACTCGAACGCGACAATGAAAACATTAACCTTAACCAAACCTGATGACTGGCATTTACATCTACGAACGGGGGCTGTATTAAGCGCTGTACTACCGCATACGGTGCAACGTTTTGCGCGTGCTGTCGTTATGCCAAATCTTAAACCACCGGTAACGACAGTTTCTCAAGCACTTGATTATAGAGAAGAAATAATAAACGCATTGTCAGCGCCTAGCGAGTTTACGCCATTAATGACGCTGTATTTAACTCAAACCACAACCTTAGCTACCGTCAGGCAAGCCGCACAATGCGAGCATGTGTTAGGTTTCAAACTGTATCCAGCCGGTGCGACCACGAACTCAGAAGCGGGGGTTAATGACATTCGCGGGCTTTATCCGGTGTTGGAAGAAATGCAAAAGCTAGATGTACCGCTGTTAATTCATGGTGAAGTCAACGATGAGCGCTATGACATTTTCGATAGAGAGCGACTTTTTATTGAACACTATTTACAAGACCTAAGCGTACAGTTTCCAGCTTTGCGTATCGTGTTAGAGCACGTCACCACCGAAGAAGCCGTCGCTTTCGTCGAAGCAACGCCTAAACAAATCGCCGCCACCATCACGCCACAACACTTATTATTTAATCGCAATGCGATGCTCGTTGGCGGTATCAAACCGCATTTTTATTGCTTACCCGTATTAAAACGCGAACAGCACCGGCAAGCGTTATTAAAATCTGCAACCAGCGGTAACCCAAAGTTTTTCTTAGGCACCGATAGCGCGCCACATTTAACGCATTTAAAAGAAGCTAGCTGCGGATGTGCGGGATGTTTTAGCGCACCCTTAGCGCTTGAGTTATATGCCGAAGCCTTCGAGCAAGCCAATGCCTTAGACAAGCTGGAAGGCTTTGCGAGTTTTTATGGTGCTGATTTTTATCGCTTACCTAGAAACCAAACACAAATAACGTTAAGTAAACGTGAATGGCGTGTACCTGACGCGTATAACGTTGCCGGGCATACGCTGACGCCGTTGTTGGCCGGGCAGGTTATAAACTGGCATATTGAGGGCGCATCATGATTACCCCAGAATCCTTAGGCTCTGAAGCCTTCAAACACGATTACGGTATCCGTTATGCTTATGTAACCGGCGCGATGGTGAAAGGCATTGCTTCGACGGAGTTAGTAATACGCATGGCTAATGCGGGATATTTGGCTTTTTTTGGCACGGGTGGTTTAAAACTGTCTGAAATTGAACAAGCGATACAAACGATTCAAGCGGCTGTGCCTAGTGGTTGTGGTTACGGTATGAATTTATTGGCTAATTTGGCCAAGCCTGAGCTTGAATTAGCGGTGGTGGATTTGTTGTTGCGTTATGGCGTTAAGCAGGTCGAAGCCTCTGCGTTTATGCAAATCACACCGGCATTGGTTAAATACCGTTTAACCGGATTGACTAGCGATGCACAAGGCCGACCGGTCGCTAATAATAAACTTATGGCTAAGATTTCAAGACCTGAAGTCGCTGAGCAGTTTTTACAACCGGCCCCCGAAGTCATTGTTAAACGGCTCGTTGAACAAGCACAGTTAACCGAGCAAGAAGCGGAATTAGCTAAGCAACTACCGTTAGCTTCGGATTTATGTGTTGAAGCCGATTCAGGTGGGCATACCGATATGGGCAATGCGGCGGTGTTATTGCCCGCGATGTTGCGCTTAAGAGATATTTATCAGCAGCGTTACCAGTATGCACAACCGGTTAGAGTGGGCTTAGGCGGCGGAATTGGTACGCCTGAGTCTGCGGCGTCGGCATTTGTGTTAGGGGCTGATTTCATTTTAACCGGCTCGATTAATCAATGCAGCGTCGAAGCCGGGACTAGCGCGGTGGTTAAAGATATGTTGCAAGCGATTAATGTGCAAGATACCGATTATGCGCCGGCGGGTGATATGTTTGAGCTTGGTGCTAAGATTCAGGTTTTGAAAAAAAGCGTGTTTTTTCCGGCACGGGCGAATAAGTTATATGATTTATGGCGGCATTATCCCAGTATTGACGCGATAGATAAGGTGACGCAACAGCAAATTCAGGATAAATTTTTAGGTCGTAGTTTTGCCGAGGTTTATGATGAAACTAAAGCGTATTATCTTAAAGAATGGCCGCAAGAAATTGAGCGCGCCGAGCAACAACCCAAAGCGAAAATGGCGTTAATTTTCCGTTGGTATTTTGTGCATAGTATGCGCTTAGCAGCGGCGGGCGATGTCAGTCAGCGGGTGAATTTTCAAGTGCATTGCGGCCCAGCTTTAGGGGCCTTTAATCAATGGGTTAAAAACACGCCGTTAGCCGATTGGCGCGCTAGGCATGTTGAGCATATTGCCGATAGGTTAATGCACGAAACTGCTGATTTTTTAAACCACCGTTTTCATCAACTCAAGCGCTAACGGTAACTGTATGAGTGAAAAACGTGTTTTAGCCAAAAAATACTTAAACCCTTATACCGATTTTGGTTTTAAAAAACT
>CAWUNX010000032.1:0-16045 GCA_963923905.1 uncultured Methylocucumis sp. | reverse complement strand
GAGCAACCTCGCCAAAATCCTTTTTCCGTTTTAGCACATTTAAAACAAACTGGAGACACCTAAATGGCAGTACAAAAGAGCAAAGTAACGCGTTCACGACGTGGTCAACGCCGTTCGCATGATGCGTTAACCGCACGGGCATTAACGCAAGATGCTATGACCGGTGAAACACATTTACGTCACCACATGACGCCAGATGGCTATTTTAAAGGCCGTCAAATCGTAGGCGCTGTTAATCTTGATGACGAATAACCAAAAATACAGTGTGTGCTAGGTATAAAGCCTGGTCAGTAATAATTTAAAAACGGGGTCGCCAAGCAACGTGAGCTTGATAATTTCAATTGATGCAATGGGTGGGGATCAAGGTGTTAATATCACCATTCCTGCCGCGTTAGAGTGCTTAAAGCAAAATTCTGAACTGACGCTAATACTCGTTGGTGACGAGACTGTTCTTAAGCAGCGCGTAGGCGAATCAGCACTTGCAAGTTATCAAGATAGATTGCAGATTTACCATGCGTCACAATGTGTGGCTATGGATGAGTCTCCAGCTAAGGCATTGAAAAATAAAAAAGATTCTTCAATGCGCGTGGCGATTGATTTAGTGCGTCAAGGCAAAGCCGATGCCTGTGTCAGTGCCGGTAATACGGGTGCATTAATGGCAACGGCTCGCTTCGTGTTAAAAATGATTCCAGGTGTCGATAGGCCGGCTATTATTTCCACACTACCTTCATTGCATGGGCAGACCTATGTATTGGATTTAGGTGCTAATGTTGATTGTAGCGCTGAGAATTTATTTCAATTTGCCGTCATGGGTGTTGAGTTAGTCCGGGCGGTGACTGATATTGCACAGCCTAAAGTGGGTTTGTTAAATATCGGCGAAGAAGACGTTAAAGGTAATGAGCAGGTAAAAGCCGCTGCAAAATTACTGGAGGGTTCTTCGTTGAATTATATTGGTTATGTCGAAGGCGACTCATTAACAGCCGGTCATGTGCAAGTTGATTTAATTGTCACCGATGGTTTTGTCGGTAACGTGGCGTTAAAGTCAATTGAAGGTACGGCAAAATTCATTAGTCATGGTTTAAAAACTGCTTTTAATCAAAATTGGCTGACTAAATTAGCCGGATTAGTTGCCTATCCTGTACTTAAAACATTTAAATACAGCATAGACCCTAGGCGTTATAACGGCGCTAGTTTTTTAGGATTGCGTGGCTTAGTCATTAAAAGCCACGGTGGTGCAGATGTATTAGCGTTTAAGACCGCGATACAACTGGCTGAAGTTGAAGTAAAACACAATGTAATTCAAAAAATTAGCGAACAAGTGGAAAAACATCTCGCTTTAAGAGAGAGTGCATGACTCGGTACTACGCAAGAATAGCCGGTACAGGCGGTTATCTGCCGGAAGAAATTAGAACCAATGATGATATATCACGGATGGTCGAGACCTCAGATAGTTGGATTGTTGAGCGTACCGGTATAAGAAGTCGTAGAATCGCGGCGCCTCATGAAACGGCGTCCAGTATGGCTGAAATTGCTGCTAGGCAGGCATTAGTCGCAGCTGCGTGTGAACCGGAAGCATTAGATTTAATTATTGTCGCAACAGGCACGTCTGAACGGGTTTATCCCAGTACGGGTTGTCTATTGCAGCAACGTCTAGGGATAAAAAACTGCGTTGCCTTTGATATACAAGCGGCATGTTCAGGTTCGATTTTTGCGCTTAGCATTGCCGATCAATATATCAAATCA
This sequence comes from uncultured Methylocucumis sp., assembly GCA_963923905.1. Taxonomy (GTDB): domain Bacteria; phylum Pseudomonadota; class Gammaproteobacteria; order Methylococcales; family Methylomonadaceae; genus Methylovulum. The sequence goes on along the minus strand of CAWUNX010000032.1, from coordinate 14,302 downwards.
GGGGCTGCGAAAAATGTGTTGGTGGTGGGATCTGAAATATGTTCGCGTATTGTCGATTGGGCGGATAGAAGCACATGCATTTTGTTTGGCGATGGCGCAGGTGCTGTAGTTTTAACAGCATCTGAGGAAACCGGTATTTTATCCACGCATATTCATTCTGATGGTGAATATCAAGAATTACTGTATTGTTCTAATCCTCTTGCCGCAGGTGAACAGAATAAAGATGAGTCAGGCACTATTAAAATGCGGGGCAATGAAGTCTTTAAAGTTGCGGTTAATACCTTAGGCCGAATTGTTGATGAAACGTTAGAAGCTAATCAAATGGATATGTCTGAAATTGATTGGTTAGTACCGCATCAAGCTAATATTCGGATTATTGCCGCAACGGCAAAAAAATTAAAAATGTCCATGAAACAAGTGGTCGTCACGCTTGAAACTCAAGGCAACACTTCGTCAGCTTCCGTATTATTAGCTTTAAATGAGGCGGTGCGTGATGGTCGTATTCAGCGTGGGCACGTTATTCTGCTTGAAGCCTTTGGTGCTGGTTTTACCTGGGGTTCGGCTTTAATTAGATATTAACTATAACAATAATAACAATGAGCAAAAAACTTTATAACCTGGCGTTTGTATTTCCAGGGCAGGGTTCTCAATCGGTAGGCATGATGAATAATCTAGCTGCTGTTTTCCCTGAAGTGCGTCAGACGTTTACTGAGGCCTCAGATGTTTTAGGTTTCGATTTATGGCAAATTGTTACTGAAGATGCTGATAAGCAGCTTGATCAAACGCGATATACCCAGCCTGCGATGTTGACCGCTGGGGTGGCTATTTGGCGTATCTGGTGTCAGCAAAGTGCTATTCGACCAGGCTGGGTAGCAGGCCATAGTTTAGGTGAATATACCGCTCTGGTTTGTGCTGAAGCGCTTGCTTTTGCTGATGGTTTGCGTTTAGTTGCCGAGCGTGGGCGCTTAATGCAAGAAGCCGTGCCAGAAGGTCAAGGCGCGATGGCGGCGATTTTGGGTTTAGAAGACCATATTGTGGTCAATTTATGCCATTCACTCAGTAGCGATGAGAACGTTGTCGCTGCCGTCAATTTTAATAGTCCAGGTCAAGTGGTTATTGCCGGTCATGTCGATGCAGTGACCAACGCGATGGCCGAAGCAAAACGCTTAGGAGCAAAGCGGGCTTTACCTATTCCTGTGAGCGTACCCTCTCATTGTCAACTAATGCAATCTGCGGCCGAGAAGTTAGGCGAATATTTAAAATCAGTAACAATTACTACACCTAAAGCGACATTAATTCATAACGTCGATGTGGTTTCTCATGATGCGCCTGATGTTATTAAAAATGCGTTAATTGAACAGTTATATAAGCCCGTGCGCTGGTCTGATTCAATTAAATTCATGCATGAACAAGGCGTGACGTGTTTCGTTGAGTTTGGGCCTGGTAAAGTATTACAAGGGCTAAATAAACGTATTGTCAAAGACGCTGAGCACCTAGCAATTTACGATCAACAGACTTTAGAGCAAGCGGGAGCATTTTGCAAATGAGTAAACGAATTGCACTGGTAACAGGCGCAAGCCGGGGTATTGGTAAGGCTATTGCTGAGCGCTTGGTCGACGATGGTTTTTTTGTAGTGGGTACTGCGACCTCAGAAAATGGTGCGAATGCCATTTCTGATTACTTAGCAGAAAACGGTAAAGGTTTAAAGCTAGATGTAACAAGTCCTGAAGAAATTGAGGCGGTTGTTAAGCGTGTTAGCGATGAATTCGGTACGCCTTTTGTTTTAGTTAATAATGCTGGCATAACCCGCGATACGTTATTAATGAGGATGAAAGATGATGATTGGGATGCAATTATCAATACCAATTTATCTTCGATATTCCGTATGAGTAAAGCCGTTTTAAAAGGCATGGTTAAAGCCAGAGTCGGTAGAATTATCAACATTTCATCAGTGGTGGGTTCTACAGGCAATGCGGGTCAGGCCAATTACGCAGCAGCTAAGGCAGGGATTGTTGGTTTTAGTAAATCGTTAGCGAAAGAAGTCGGTGTTAGAAATATTACGGTTAATACCATTGCGCCTGGTTTTATCGATACTGATATGACAAAGTCGTTAACGGACGATATTAAAAATAGCTTATTAGCCTCTATCCCGGTAGGGCGTTTAGGCGATGCTAAAGAAATTGCCCATGCGGTTTCATTTTTGGCATCAGAAGGTGCAGGCTATATCACAGGGGAGACGTTACATGTGAATGGCGGCATGTACATGCCATAGTGAGGGGTTAAGCCATTCTTTCGCGTTTAGCCTTAATATTGTGACATTTTTGCAATATAAAAGTATAATTCCCCGCCGCCTGGAACTGCCGGAGACGGGATTTCTAGTAACACTAATAACAATACTATTGTAAGCTGGACACAACAGTCTTGCATTGTTTGAGGAAATTAACTATGAGTACTATTGAAGAACGAGTAAAAAAGATTGTTGCAGAGCAACTGGGTGTAAAGGAAGATATTGCTACAGATGCTTCTTTTGTAGATGATCTTGGTGCTGATTCTTTGGATACAGTGGAACTCGTGATGGCTCTTGAAGAAGAATTCGAATGTGAAATTCCAGACGAAGATGCTGAAAAAATCACTACAGTCCAGCAAGCAATCGAATACGTCCAAAGTCACATATAGTCCACAATAAAAGTGGATGACTTTATCATCCACTTATCCAATCACTTTAAACCTTATACGGTACATTACTTTGAGTAAGCGTCGAGTAGTAATCACTGGACTAGGTGCAATCACACCTTTAGCGAATAACGTTCCAGACACTTGGGAAGGCATTATCAACGGTAAAAGCGGTATTAGCTTTATCGATTCATTTGATATTTCACCGTTTGCAACCACGTTTGGCGGTGTGATTAGAGGATTGGATATTAGCCAATATATTCCTGAAAAAGATGCTAAGCGTATGGATGGCTTTATCCATTACGGCATTGCTGCTGGTTGTCAGGCATTTGAAGATTCAGGAATAGAAGTGACTGAGGCCAATGCTGAACGCATAGGCGTTGCGATAGGCTCAGGTATTGGCGGTATTACCGGCATAGAAGAATGTTACGCGACCTATGAAAAAAGCGGGCCTAGACGAATATCACCGTTTTTTGTGCCTGGCAATATTATTAACATGATTTCCGGCAATATATCGATTAAATATGGTTTAAAAGGTCCTAATTATTCGATAGTAACGGCGTGTGCGACGGGTACACATAATATCGGTGATGCTGCGCGGTTAATTATGCATGGTGATGCTGATGTGATGTTAGCCGGTGGTGCTGAGCGCTGCACGACATCGCCTACTGCTATGGGCGGCTTTATTTCTGCTAAAGCCCTATCCAGACGTAATGACAACCCACAAGCGGCCAGCCGACCTTGGGATAAAGACCGTGATGGTTTTGTGCTAAGCGATGGCGCAGGTGTTGTGGTGTTAGAAGAATACGAACATGCTAAAGCACGTGGCGCTAAAATCTATGCAGAAGTGATAGGTTTTGGCATGAGTGGCGATGCATATCATATCACGACACCGTCAGAGGGTGGTGAGGGAGCGGCACGTTGTATGCGTAATGCGTTGCGCGACGCCGGTATTAATCCTAGTGATGTTGATTATATTAATGCTCACGGCACATCGACACCAGCAGGCGATTTAGGTGAAACTCAAGCTATGAAATCCGCGTTAGGCGACCATGCTTATAAGGTTGCGATAAGTTCTACTAAGTCGATGATAGGTCACTTATTAGGTGCGGCAGGCGGTATAGAAGCCGTGTTGACAGCATTGAGTCTTAAAAACCAAATTGCACCACCCACTATTAACCTAGATAACCAAGACCCTGACTGCGATTTGGATTTTATACCTAATACCGCAAGAGAGATGAAAATGACGATAGCGATGTCTAATTCTTTTGGTTTTGGCGGTACCAACGGCTCGTTGGTTTTACGTCGTATCGATTAGTATTCAGTCGGCGCTGTGTAGCCTGATGTTGTTAATCAACGGCGAATGCGCTGACCAGCTTCAGGTAAGCGACCGAGGTTTACATTATGGCGATGGTTTATTTACCACGTTAGAAGTGCAAGCCGGGCAACCCGTTTTCTTAGCCTACCATCTTGGTCGTTTACAAACTGGGTGTGCCCGCTTAAATATAAGCCCTATTAATTGGCGACAACTTCTGATAGAAGTTGAAACCTTAAGTCAACAACATTATCAGGCTACAGGTTTATCTTGTGCTGTGGTCAAAATCATCATAACACGTGGCAGTGGCGGGCGTGGTTACCGACCGCCAGACGACTGTCATGCAACGCGTATTGTCAGCATACATCCTTTTCCTGACTATCCACCCCACTATTGGCAAGACGGTGTTACCGTGCGCTTTTGTGCCACTCGTTTAGGCTTAAATCAAAGCTTAGCCGGTATTAAGCATTTAAACCGCTTAGAACAAGTATTAGCACGTGCTGAGTGGAGCGATAGTGCAATTCAAGAAGGTTTAATGTTGGATAATAATGGCTGTGTCATTGAAGGCACAATGACCAATCTTTTTTTTCGTAAAGCTCAAATTGTCTATACACCGAAATTAACCCAGGCTGGCGTTGCCGGCATTATGCGTATGATTGTTATGGAGTTATTGATGCGCAATGGCATAGCACTGTTAGAAATCGAGGTGAGTCAAGCTAAGCTTTTAGCGGCTGATGAGTTATTTGTTACTAATTCATTGATTGGACTTTGGCCGGTTAAACAGCTTGAGCAGCATTGTCTTTCTATTGGCTCATTAACACGTCAACTGCAAACTTGGCTTGCGCAATATAAACATGACTCACTTCGTTTGGTTTAAACCGCTAGCTACGTTGCTTAGCGTTAGTCTACTGTTGCTCGGTTTATGTGCGCATAAAGATTATCAATGTGCAATGCAAAGTCCTGTCGTTTCAAACACGCCTATTTTGCTGGAAATTGAAAAAGGTGACTCGTTCAGCCGTATTACCGAAAAATTAAAAGCGCAAAGCGTTGTGATAAAGCCTTTTTGGTTTAAGTTTTTGGCTTATAAGGACAGGTCGTTTAACAAAATAAAAACCGGCGAATATGAGCTTTTGCCGGGCTTAACAATGCCAGGCTTATTAAGCTTGTTTGTGTTAGGAAAAACCAAGCAGCACAGCATGACGATTCCTGAAGGTTTAAACTTTAAGCAAGTGCTGCAAAAGTTAGAGCAAGAGCCAAATCTTAAACATACGCTCACAGAGCAACAAAGCGCTGTATTGATGCAAGCGTTAGGTGCAGAGCTGAACCATCCTGAAGGTGTCTTTTTTCCTGATACCTATTATTTTGAAAAACATACGGAAGACAGAGCTATTCTTAAGCGCGCCTATCAAAAAATGCAAACCGTGTTAACTACCGCTTGGCAAACGCGAGAGGCTGATTTACCGTTATCAACACCGTATGAAGCCTTAATTTTGGCTTCAATCGTAGAAAAAGAAACTGCTGTTGCGAGTGAAAGACCCTTAATCGCAGGGCTATTTATTCAACGCTTAAAACAGCACATGCCATTACAAACCGACCCTACTGTTATTTATGGTATGGGCGAGCGCTATCACGGTAATATCAAGCGCGCTGACTTAACTACGTCTACACCTTACAATACTTATACCTTTAAAGGCTTACCGCCTACGCCTATTGCCATGCCGGGACAAGAATCGATTAAGGCCGTGTTACATCCCGACGCTAGCGACTATTTGTATTTTGTGGCCAAAGGCGATGGTAGCCACCAATTTTCTAAAACCTTAGCCGAGCATAATAAAGCCGTGGCGTTATATCAAAAGAGGCGGCCATGACGCGTGGCAAATTTATTACTTTAGAAGGCATAGAAGGCGTTGGCAAAACGACCAATGTTGAATTTGTCAAACAGCATTTGCAAAAACAAGGTATTAGCGTAGTTGTGACGCGTGAGCCTGGCGGTACGCTGATTGCTGAAAAAATTCGCGAGCTGTTATTGCATCAAAACAGTGAAAGCTTATCAGAGCAAGCGGAATTATTATTGGTTTTTGCGGCTAGAGCGCAACATATTAAACACGTCATAGAGCCAGCCTTAATGCAAGGCAACTGGGTGGTGTCGGATCGTTTCACCGATGCGACGTATGCTTATCAAGGCGGTGGTAGGGCGATGAAAACCAGCGCAATAGAATGGCTTGAGCATTGGGTGCAAGGCCATTTAAAGCCGGATTTAACCTTATTACTCGATGCGCCGGTGGATGTGGGCATGGCTAGAGCCAAAGCGCGAGGTGGTTCGGATAGATTTGAAGAAGAGCGTAACAGCTTTTTTGAGCGAGTCAGACGAGCTTATTTATTACAAGCCGAACTCTATCCTGAGCGTATTAAACTCATTAAAGCCAATCAGCCCGTGTGCGACGTGCAACATGCGATGGTTGAGTCTATGCGAGTGTTATTGCGATGAGCGCGTTATATGCGTGGCAGCAAAAAGACTGGTCTATCTTAGCCAGTTATTTTCAGCAACAACGGATTCCGCAAGCGTTGTTGCTAGCAGGTCAAGCGGGTTTAGGTCAAGAGTCGTTAGCCCGCGTTTTTGTGCAAGCCTTATTATGCCATCAGCGTCAAGCGACCGAGCACGCGTGTGGTCAATGCCAAGCTTGTCGGTTATTTGATGCCGAAACGCATCCAGATTTTTTTGTAGTAGCGCCAGAAGAGGGCGTTAAAACCATTTCTGTCGATACAATGAGAAGCTTAATGGCTAAGTTAACGCTTAAGCCGCAATACAGCGCGCATAGGGTCGTCTTAATACAACCTGCTGATGCGATGAACGCTAATGCCTATAACGCCTTCTTAAAATATTTAGAAGAGCCTACTGAACGCACTGTTTTATTGCTTCTGACTGCTCAGCCCTATAAGCTGCCTGCGACTATTTTAAGCCGCTGCCAAACACTACATGTATCGACGCCAGCGCCTAGTGAAGCTCTGGCGTGGTTAAAACAGCAAAAACCAATATTATCCGAAACCCAAGCCAGCCAGCTATTACTACTCGCGCAACAAGCACCGCTATTAGCACTAGACTATGCGGAGCAAGACGTGTTAAATCAGCGTGAACAATGTTTTAAAGAGTGGTTAGCACTTGCGCGGCAACAAGCCCATCCTGTGATGATTGCTGAAAAGTGGTTGAAGTTATCAGATGAGTCCCTATTATCTTGGCTAAACTCATGGCTAAGCGATTTGATTAAATGTAAATTTCAGCTTGCCAGCGATTATCTCTGTAATAAAGACTTAAATAAATCCTTGCGCGAGTTGTCGAGTCGACTAGAATTAAAAGATTTATACCCGCTTTATGATTTAGTACTGGATAGCAAACAACGACTCGCCACGACTGTGAACAAACAATGTTTGCTAGAAGAATTATTAATTCGTTGGACGCAAATTAATTAAATTGTTGGGAGCAACTTACTAAGGTGTAGTTTATGGCAGAAGCAACGACAACAACATCAAGACCCGGTATTCTAACGCTATCCATTAAAGACAAAGCTTCGCTTTATGCAGCGTATATGCCCTTTGTAAATAATGGCGGTTTGTTTATCCCAACCAACCGGCAATACGAAATGGGACAAGAAGTGTTTATGTTGTTAAGCTTAATGGAAGAAACCGAGCGTTTACCGATTGCGGGTAAAGTCGTTTGGAAAACGCCGCCCGGTTCAGAAAGTTACCGAGCTACTGGAATAGGGGTGCAATTCTCCGATCAAGATGGTGGCGTTGCGCGCAGTAAAATTGAAAACTATCTCGCGGGTGCGTTAAACGCAGATAGGCCAACTCATACAATGTAATCATGTTTATAGACTCTCACTGCCATTTAGACCGTGTTGACTTAAAGCCGTATAACCATAGCTTCGCAGAATTCATGCGCGAAGCAAGCGCTCAGCAAATCAGCCAAATGCTTTGCATTGCGATTGATTTGGAAGCTTATCCAAAAATGCTTGCGTTGGTTGAGCCGTATCCACAGATTGCTGTTAGCGTCGGTGTACACCCGAATGAGCACGACGGTAAAGAGCCTGATGTGGCTGAGTTAGTTGCGTTAGCTGCCCATCCCAAAGTGATTGCTATCGGCGAAACCGGGTTAGATTATTTCCGTACTGTCCAGCCTGGACAGGAAGTGCAAGAAGTAGATTGGGTTTGGCAACAACAGCGGTTTCGTAACCATATTAAAGCAGCCAAACTCACACACAAGCCTTTAATCATTCACACGCGAGAGGCTAGAGCTGATACGTTGCGCATCTTGCAAGAAGAAGGCGCTGAACACGTTGGCGGTATAATTCATTGTTTTACCGAAGACTGGGAGTTTGCCGAAGCGGCAATGGCGCTAAATTTCTATATTTCATTTTCAGGGATTGTCACGTTTAACAATGCAACAGCGATTAAAGATGTCGCTAAACGCATACCTGCCGACCGGTTTTTAATCGAAACTGACTCGCCGTACTTAGCACCCGTACCTAAACGTGGTAAGCCTAATTATCCTATGTATGTACGCTATGTGGCTGAATACATAGCGCAATTACGCAATACCTCAGTCGATGCCATTGCTGCGTGTACGGCAGAAAATTATTGTCGCTTATTTAACTTGCCGTTAACGCCCCCTGCGGTAGTGACGCAAGCGAGTGTTGAGTTGTGTGAATAAGTTGTTAATCATTGTTTTTAAATAAAAAATACGGAGGTGACGATGAGTATTTCCTTAAACAAAGGCGGTAACCTCAGTTTATCGAAAACTGACCCCAATTTGAAAAATATTAGTGTGGGCTTAGGTTGGGACGTGCGGCCTACTGATGGTACGGATTTTGATTTAGATGCGAGCGCATTTATGTTAACGGAAAGCGGTAAAGTGCGTTCCGATAGCGATTTTATTTTTTATAACCAGTTACGTTCAACTTGCGGCTCTGTTGAGCATACTGGTGATAATCGCACCGGGGCAGGTGATGGCGATGATGAGGTCATTATTGTGTTACTAGACAAAGTTCCGGCAGATATACAACGTATCAGCTTTACCGTCACCATACACGATGCTGAAGCCAGAAAACAAAATTTCGGTCAAGTTTCACATGCGTTTGTGCGTATCGTTAATAAAGACACACAACAAGAAGTCGCTCGCTATGATTTAAGCGAAGACGCTTCGATAGAAACGGCAATGATTTTTGGCGATATTTATAAACACAATGGCGAGTGGAAATTCCGCGCAGTTGGGCAAGGTTACGCCGGTGGCTTAGCCGCGTTAGCAAGACAATACGGCATTAACGTTTAACACAATAATAAACAGGAGATAACAATGGCAATTTCATTAACAAAAGGCGGTAACGTCAACTTAAGTAAAGAAGCACCCGGTTTAAATAAAATTGTCGTCGGTTTAGGTTGGGACGCGCGGGCAACCGATGGTGCGGCGTTTGACTTAGATGCTAGCGCGTTTTTAGTCAAAGCCGATGGCAAAGTCCGTAGCGATGGTGATTTTTGTTTTTTCAATAACAAAGTTGTTGCCGATGGTGCAGTGCAGCACATGGGTGATAACACCACGGGCGTGGGCGAAGGCGATGATGAAGTGGTGAAAGTTGAACTCGCCAAAATACCCGCTGACATTGAAAAAGTGGTGTTTACTGTAACTATTTACGATGCAGATACCAGACGGCAAAACTTCGGCCAAGTCAGCCATGCTTATATTCGGATTTTAAACGAAGACAATGGTCAAGAAATTGCGCGCTATGACTTAAGTGAAGATGCTTCTGTAGAGACCGCGATGATTTTCGGCGAAATCTACCGTCACGGTGGCGAATGGAAGTTTAAAGCCGTAGGGCAGGGCTTTGCGGGTGGTTTAGGGCCTTTGGCAAGTTCTTATGGTGTTAACGTTTAAACATAAAAACCTTTCTCCAGGAAACGGCTATGGGCATTAATTTACAAAAAGGCCAAAAAATATCATTGGCTAAAGAATCGGGTACGACCTTAACAAAAATTATTATGGGTCTAGGTTGGGATGCGAAAAAAACCGGTGGCTTATTAAAAGGCATGTTCGGCGGTAGCGCCAGCGACAGCATAGACTTAGATGCCTCATGTATTTTGTTTGACAACGCTAATAAAGTCGTCGATACCGTCTGGTTCCGGCAATTAAAAAGCCGAGATGGTAGCATCACCCATACCGGTGATAACCGGACGGGTGAAGGCGACGGCGATGACGAACAAATTATCGTGCTGTTAGATAAAGTTCCAGCGAATGTGAAATCACTGGTATTTACCGTCAATTCCTTTACCGGCCAAACGTTTGATGCGGTTGAAAATGCTTATTGCCGAATTGTTGATGGCAATACGCGCAATGAAATTGCCCGTTACACCTTAAGCGCGCAAGGTTCGCATTCGGCACAAATCATGGCAAAAGTGTATCGGCATAATGACGAGTGGAAAATGCATGCGATTGGTGAAAATGCCAATGGCCGCACGTTTGATAATTTATTACCGCAAATCGTCGTGCATTTATAAACACGATGCGTATATGGTTTAACAAAACGTTTTCGACGATTAGCTCGGTTTTAAACCAACTTAAGCAAGCCGACCCTCGCATCTGTTTAATTGTCACGCATACGCATGAAACCGCGAGTGCGTTTCTCGCGGCCGATGAACACTACTTAGAGCCTGCCGGGTTAACCGGCATGGCTTATCTGAATTGGTGCATGGCTTTTTGCCGCCAACACTGCATTGATACGATTTGGCCGGCTAAAGAAGCGGTATTATTTGCTCAGCAACAAGCCGTATTTCAAGAGCAGGGGATTAAAGTGGTTTCCGTTGCTGCGCCCGATGTCCTGCGCTTATTGCAAAACAAGGCCGCATTTTACCAAGCGTTATCGCCTAGTATTGCCGAGACCATGGACTTTGTCGCCGTTAACACGCCGACTGCGTTTGCGGCTGCGGTCAATGAATTGTCGGCTAAACACAAAACGCTGTGCGTAAAACCGGCGGTATCGGTATTCGGTTTAGGCTTTAGGATACTCGATAACCATCATGTCAGTATTGAGCATTTGCTTAAAGGTATCGAGTACCATATTCCGTTAAACGAATTACAACAAGGTATGGCGGGCAAAGACCATTTCGATACGTTATTAGTGATGGAACATTTATCGGGTCACGAATGGAGTGTTGACTGTGTTGCCGAGCATGGTCGCTTGCTATGCGCAGTGCAACGGCAAAAATCGCTACATGCTGGGCATGGGCAAATCATAGATAATAACGACGCCATTCAGCAAATGGTGTTACGTTTAACCGCTTATTATCGGTTAAATAGCATTTTTAACATCCAATTCAAACTCGGTACCAACGGTCCCCGTCTACTAGAAATTAACCCCAGACCATCAGGCGGTTTTGGCATGGCGTGTCTGGCTGGGGTTAATTTAGCGCAATTGGCTTGGCAAGCGCTGGCGGGCGAACCTATTGCAACGCCAACTTTGCGTTATGGTTTAAAAATATCGGAAGTCAAAACGCCTGTCGTATTAATCAATTGACGCCTAAGCATTGAAAAACGGCTTCGGCTCGTTTTAATGTTTGGCTAATTTCTTCATCGCCATGCGCGGCTGAAACAAAGCCTGCTTCAAACGCTGACGGAGCTAAATAAACGCCTTGTTCTAACATAGCATGGAAAAAGCGTTTAAATAATTCAATATCGCATTGCATGACTTGCTGATAACGACTGATTGGCTTATCAGAAGTAAAAAATAAGCCAAACATACCGCCGACTTGATTGCTGGTCAGAGCAATAGCGTATTGCGCGGCTAATTCAGTGAGTCCCGATGTTAAGCGCTGTGTTTTAGCGCTTAGCTCAGTAAAAAAGCCAGGCTTTTGAATTAATTCTAATGTTTTTAATCCCGCTGCCATAGCTACCGGGTTGCCTGATAACGTACCCGCTTGATAAACCGGGCCTAATGGTGCTAAGTACTCCATAATATCCCGGCGTCCGCCAAACGCCCCGACCGGCATACCGCCACCAATGACTTTACCTAAAGTCGTCAAATCAGGTTTTATTTGATAAAGACCTTGTGCGCCATGTAAATCCACCCTAAACCCAGTCATCACTTCATCAAAAATCAACACGCTGCCGTATTGGTCACAAACATCGCGCAGTGTAGGTAAAAAATCAGCTTCAGGCGGAATGCAGTTCATATTGCCCGCGACTGGCTCGACGATAATACAAGCGATTTGTTCACCTAGATCTGAAAACAGCTTACGCACGGCTTCACTGTCGTTATAAGGCAACGTAATCGTATTTTCAGCGACGGCTGCTGGCACGCCGGGCGAGCTGGGTACGCCTAAGGTTAACGCGCCTGAGCCTGCTTTAACTAATAGTGCGTCGGAATGACCATGATAACAACCTTCAAACTTGACGATTTTATCGCGCCCAGTAAAACCACGCGCTAGTCTTAGCGCCGACATTGTTGCCTCTGTACCTGAGCTGACCATGCGTACCAATTCCATCGCGGGCATTAATGCTTTAACCTGCTCAGCTAGCAATGTTTCAAGTTGGGTCGGTGCGCCAAAACTCAACCCTTTATCAGCAGTTTGTTTGACGAAAGCGATAACCTCATCATGAGCATGGCCTAAGACCATAGGTCCCCACGAACCCACATAGTCGATATAAGATTTGCCATCGCTATCGGTGATATATGCACCTTTAGCGTGGTCAATAAAAATAGGCGTGCCGCCAACCCCATTAAAGGCTCGTACCGGTGAGTTAACGCCCCCCGGAATGACAGCTTTGGCGCGGTTAAAAAGTTCGTTTGTTGTTGTCATATTCGTCTTAGATAGATGCCAAAGCCCAACAGAATACGCGAAGTTGCTATCGTTTCAAAGAGTGAAGCGATTGAATAAGACATGACGCCTGATATTTCTGTTTATCGTGCTGTTAGGCAAGCTATTCAGCGATTTTTATGTCATAGCCATACGCTAAAAAGTAAAATTAACTTATTGATTTATAACTATTGAAAGCGATAAGTTTGGGATATACAATGCTGGTATCGACTCGTTATGTTTTGAGTCGATAGTGAAGATAACTACATTAATAACAGCTAATGAGAGGAAAGAATAATGAAAAAAATAGCATTCATCAGTGCGGTCTTATTCTTTAGTTTGAGTACCACCGTATTAGCCGCTTTCGAGGAACATGTCGATGAAGCGTTAAATCACGTCAAGCAAGCCGCCGAGCATGGTAAAGCTGGCCACGCAAAAATATTAGTTGAACATGCAAAATTAGCTGAAGACCATATCTTAGCTGCCTCATTAGAGGTTAAGGGCGCGGCGAAAGGTCATTTAGATGCCGCCGCTAAATCGATACAAGACGCTGTCGATCATGGCGAGTTAGGGCATACCGACGTTGCGCTAAAAGCAGTTGCGCAAACAGCCGAACATTTAAACGCAAGTAAAAAATAACTGTTCATTTTGATAATGGGGGCGAGTTAATCTACTTGTCCCTATTCATCGTTTAGTAAAATGCATTCGTTGTAATGCTGAATGCGTTAAATTAGCATCGCTAGATGACGGCGGGATTATTTGAATTCCTCTGGCTTCAAGTTTAGCTTCCTTACGCTTACCGTGACTACTGTCAGGCTAGCGATTCACGTTATAGCCACTTCACGCAAGCATATCTTCATGCGCCGTAAGTCGTAAAACGGGTGATGTGTGCTTTCTTCGCCCATTAAGCGTTTTTTCTGCTCATGAGCGACTGTATAAGCCTGTATTGCGCTCGGTTAGTCCGCTTTATCGGCATTACTTTACAGGTTGGATTGAGAGTTTTTTAGGTCAATCTAGCTCCATATTCAACTGATTTCTATAGTTGTCCTTCCTTTTTTAGGTACTGGTAAATAGCTAGTGTTTACTTTTACTCATTTTCGGTCTCGTTTTTAGGGGCGTGTATAGCTTAAGCTACTGTGTTTGGGGTTCGGGGAGCTACATAAGCTTTGAATATTAAGCTAAACTGCCTATCGGATTTAAACCAACAATAGGAAAGCAATGAAAACACTAACCAAAGACATGCAGGCGGCTATTACTTCGGAAATGGCGTTAAATTTATTAAAAGAGGGTAATAAACGCTTTATCAATAATCTGAAAATCAACCGGAATTTATTGCAACAAGCGAACGAAACTTCCGATGGACAGCATCCCTTTGCAGTGATTTTAAGTTGTATTGATTCGCGTACCTCGGTTGAACTGATTGTAGTGGTCAAGTTTTTTCGGACACTAAGATAGGTTGTCGTTTAGTAGTAT
>CAWUNX010000031.1:0-16447 GCA_963923905.1 uncultured Methylocucumis sp. | reverse complement strand
TTTGAACGACTACCAAATACTACTAAACGACAACCTATCTTAGTGTCCGAAAAAATTTGACCACTACATTGCATTATCCGGTCTATTTGGGGAAACCGATAAGGTGCGCGCTCAAAATCCGTTTGAAACGCTTCGGATGGTTTTTTCAGGGTGAGTAGTTACGAATTTTGTGAAAACTGATTGGTTGAATAAGCGCTTAATCGCCTAATAGCGTTAACCAAGCCAGCTGTTGTTGTTCGGTTAAGGCATTAAAGCGCTGTAATAACAGCAGTTCCCTGTCAGTTAATGACGTGCTATCAGTAAAGCGTTTGGTTAATTCCAGATGAATAGTTTTAATCACATCGCGCCAGGTTTCGCTGTAGGCTTGCCTGAATAACCGCATGGTTGGATACCAGGGGCTATCGTCTCGGTGTAGTAACCAGCGCCAATCGGCATTAAACGGTAACAATAACCAAACGGGTTTGCCTAATGCGGCGGCTAAATGCGCGATTGAGGTATCGACGCTTATCACTAAATCCATAGCGGCAATCAAGCCCGCTGTGACGTTAAAATCGGTTAATTCAGCGCCAAAATGCGCGATATTAAAACGGGCTAAGGTTTCTGTATCATTAGGGCGTATTTCCTTTTGTACGCTGATAAATTGAATCCGTTCAGATAACGTCAGTAGTGGCGCGAACTCGGTTAATGCGATAGAGCGGTTATGGTCGTTTTTGTGTAACTGACCACCCGACCAAACTAAACCTACTCTAGGTCGTGTTGATGGAGGTAAGCGCTGACGCCAATAAGCACTGGATTCTTCAGTTGCGCTTAAATACTGTTGTGTGACAGGTATGGTCGCTAGCTCGGTTTTTAATAGCCAAGGCAAACTCATTAGCGGACATTGATAATCAAATTCAGGCAATACATCGCCTTTAACGTAAACGCCAGATACGGTTGGCAGTTGGCTTAGTAACGACTTTAACGGCGGTTGTACGCCTAGCAAGACGTTTGCGCCGAGTTGAGCCAGTTGTTCTGCGTAGCGGCAAAATTGTAGCGTGTCACCTAGACCTTGTTCGGCGACTAGGAAAATGGCCT
Source organism: uncultured Methylocucumis sp. (assembly GCA_963923905.1). Lineage (GTDB taxonomy): Bacteria > Pseudomonadota > Gammaproteobacteria > Methylococcales > Methylomonadaceae > Methylovulum. The sequence goes on along the minus strand of CAWUNX010000031.1, from coordinate 15,373 downwards.
TGTTAGTTAAGCTGTCCTGACCATTCCAACGTGGCTGGGTTAAATTAGGAAAAAAATGTAAGTCTAGTTTTGGATTTTGCCAGCGCCGCTCGTATTGCGCAAAACCAGTTGATAAATCACCTAATTTTAAGCGGCATAAACATTCATTCCACAAGGCGTCGATATAATCCGGTTTATACTGGCTGGCATAGCAATAGCTTTGTAAGGCTTGCTCATAAAGCTCTAACATTTCTAACACTACGCCTTTGTTATAATGTGCGTCAGGGAAATCGAATTTTAAGGCGAGGGCGCGTTCATAGCTGGCTAAGGCGTGTTCATGACAGTTTAAATTGCGTAACGCAATGCCTAGGTTTGAATGATAAGCGGCTATGTTGGGATTAATAGCAATAGCTTGCTTGATTAACTCCACAGCTAAAGCTGAATTTTTGTTTTGTTGCTGCAACACGCCTAGTAAATGTAGCGTGTCGCTGTGCTTAGGGTTTTCAGCTAAGATTTTACGGTATAACGCTTCAGCTTTGGCTAGTTCTCCCGCCTGATGGTAGTTTAAGCCTTGTTGAAACCAGCCTTGAATGGGGGATTCATTAGCCATTTAGGTTTAATCATTAGGCGGCGGTGGTGCTAAGACCACGCGTGAACCATTGGTTTCGGCTGGGCTGACAATACCAGCTTTTTCCATTTCTTCAATAATCGACGCCGCGCGGTTGTAGCCAATTTTAAAACGCCGTTGTACGCTAGAAATTGATGCTTTACGCGATTCGGTAACAAAGCGCACGGCTTGATCGTAGTATTCATCGCCGCTGCTTTCACCTGAAAAACCACCGCCGTTAAAACTAAAGCTGTCGCCATTATCGTCAAAGCCTTTGGTAATATCATCTAAATAATCCGGTGGCGCAGTCAGTTTTAAAAACTCAACAACGCGATGTACTTCGTGGTCGTCAACAAACGCACCGTGTGCGCGTATCGGAATACTGGTGCCTGACGGCAAAAACAACATATCGCCATTGCCTAATAAGGCTTCTGCGCCACCTTGATCTAAAATGGTTCTGGAGTCGATACGTGACGAAACTTGGAATGAAATTCGCGTCGGCACATTGGCTTTAATCAAGCCGGTTAATACATCAACTGACGGTCTTTGAGTCGCTAAGATTAAATGAATACCTGCTGCGCGCGCTTTTTGCGCTAAGCGTGCGATAAGTTCTTCGACTTTTTTGCCGACTATCATCATCATATCGGCTAACTCGTCGATGATAATGACAATGCTTGGTAACGTGGTGAGTTCAGGGCATTCGACATAAGGCTCAAGCGAAGCAAATAATGGGTCTTTAATTGCTTCACCGCGCGCGGCCATTTCTTCTATAAGCTGGTTAAAACCGGCTAAATTTCTCACGCCTAGTTTAGACATCAGTTTATAACGCCTCTCCATCTCAGCAACAGCCCAACGTAGAGCATTGCTGGCTTCTTTCATATCGGTTACAACGGGCGTTAGTAAGTGCGGTATGCCTTCATAAACAGACAACTCCAACATTTTTGGGTCTATCATAATCATGCGTACTTGCTGCGGTGTGGCTTTATACAACAAGCTTAAAATCATCGCATTAATCGCGACCGATTTACCCGAACCTGTCGTACCAGCGACTAAGGCATGAGGCATTTTGGCTAAATCAGCGACCACCGATACGCCAGCAATATCTTTGCCTAAGCCCAGGGTTAATAACGATTTGGCTTTGGTAAACGTAGGCGAGGCCATTAACTCGCGGAAATTGACCATTTCGCGTTCACGGTTAGGAATTTCCAAACCGACTACCGATTTGCCGGGGATAATTTCAACGATACGAACGCTAGTTACTAATAATGCACGCGCTAAATCTTTTGCTAGCGTGCTGATACGACTGACTTTAACGCCTGCAGCCGGTTGTAACTCAAAGCGAGTAATAACAGGGCCTGGTTGGTAGCCGACGACATTAACGCTCACGTTAAAGTCATTCAAGATGGTTTCCACCATGCGTGACATATCGTCTAGTTCGGCTTGTGAGTACGCTTTGACATGTGACACTCTGTCATCGAGTAACTCTAAACTGGGTAACACGCCTTGACTGGAATCATAAGTCACTGCAGGTCTTTTGACGATAACATGTTGTGGCGCTACTGGCGCTTGTGAGGTTGAGGCTGTGGGTTTTGGTTTAACAGGAGCGGTTTTTGTCGGTGCAGGCGTGTCATCCGATGCGCTGAATGCGTCAAAAACGGCTTCAATCGCTGTAGGCGTCGATAATGTAGGTAAGGTAGGCTTGGGTAGACGAAGCTGCGTAAGCCATGACCAAAGTTGGCTGGATAGACTCAAAACATATTTGCCTACATTGTCAATCAGCTTAACCCAAGAGAATTCAGTCACTAAAGTAATACTAGCTAGCAATAACACCAGTAAAAAAATAGTTGCGCCTGAATTGCCTAAAAGGTTTAGGGCTTTTTCACCGGTTTCCTCGCCTAAAATACCGCCGGTTGCGCGCGGTAATTCAATACCGACTCTGAGCATATACAAATGCATCAGTGCTGCAGTAGCGGTGATAAAGGCAATAATGCCTAAGCAAATAATCATTAGTTGCTCACGGTTTTGTGCTATGCGCTTATAAAGCAAAACGCTTTGCCAAACGATGATGACAGGAAACAAATAAGACGTTAAGCCAAAAAAACTTAAGCTAATATCAGCCATCCATGCGCCAATGACACCGCCAGCATTGCGTATGGGCTGGCCGGTGCCGCTATGCGTCCAGCCAGCATCCTCAATACTAAAGGTAAACAATGAGATGAGTAGGAATAAAGCACCTGCTAATAAGCCTAAAACGGCACAATCACGCAAGCCCCGAAACGATTTTTCTTCCATCACAGCAGACATAGTGAACTCAAAACTATCAGTAAAACATGATTATAGAGCAAATTGTAAAGAATTTACATGAAATCATAAACGGCAGCTAGCGTATTTAGGGCTACAGACTTTAGTAGGAACAGGGTATTCAGTGCAGGTGTTGGCAGCAGGGATGTATTTACGGCGTTCTGCGCTCTGAATATCCCGTCCCACCTTACGTTGATAGTCCGTATTTAGGCAATCAGTAATACTTGCTAAAGACAAACAGCTTGCACAATTTTATTGTCGAAAATGCCGTTAGTCTGCATAATTGCTGGGCTTTTATCAATATAAGGATACTTATGACTACTACCAAACACTGTCGCTTACTAATCTTAGGTTCTGGCCCAGCCGGGTATACTGCTGCTATTTATGCAGCACGAGCTAATTTAAAGCCTGTGATTGTCACAGGGTTGCAGCAAGGTGGACAATTAACCACCACCACCGAAGTCGATAATTGGCCTGGTGATGATGCAGGGGTGCAAGGCCCTGAATTAATGGAGCGCATGTTAAAACATGCTCAACGCTTTGAAACTGAAGTGATATTCGACCATATTCACACAGCGGATTTATCGGCAAAACCATTCAAATTAACCGGTGATGTCGGCGAATATACCGCCGATGCTTTAATTATTGCAACCGGAGCTTCAGCAAAATATTTAGGTTTGGATTCAGAAGAAGCTTATAAAGGTAAAGGCGTATCCGCTTGTGCAACCTGCGATGGCTTTTTTTATAGAAACAAACCGGTAGCCGTTATTGGTGGTGGTAATACGGCGGTAGAAGAAGCGTTGTATTTAGCGAATATTGCTTCTAAAGTCACTGTTGTGCATAGACGCGATAAATTCCGTTCAGAGAAAATTTTATCAGACAAATTACAGGAAAAAGCGCGTTCGGGTAATGTCGAGATTGAGTGGAATCACCATTTAGATGAAGTGTTAGGCGACGCTACGGGTGTAACAGGTGTGCGCATTAAAAACACTCAAACAGGCGAAACGAAACAAGTTGATGTACACGGGGTTTTTATCGCGATTGGTCATACGCCTAATACAGGGATTTTTGACGGCCAGTTAGACATGGAACACGGTTATATCAAAGTCAACAGCGGAATCAACGGTAATGCAACTGCAACCAGTGTACCAGGCGTTTTTGCGGCGGGCGATGTCATGGATTCTGTTTATAAGCAAGCAATCACCTCTGCGGGTTCAGGCTGTATGGCGGCTTTAGATGCGGAAAAATATTTAGATGCGTTAGGTGAATAAGCTGTTTCCCGCCTAATTTTTTTGTATAGAAAACCGATAAAATACCCCTAGTGACCGGGATTTGTAACAATTATTGCAAGTTCCGGGTTCTACGTGCTGTTTTATGGTTGGGTTAGGCTCTTCACCCATAAAGGTGTTTTAATAAATTCGTTACCTAAAAATGCACATAACATAGAGTAAGCTGTTTTTAAATTATCAGTATCAGTAAAACCTATAGCTAGCCGAGTCCAATTTTGCTGATGCCATACAGACTCATCAATGGCATCTCCTTTAAAACGACTCCATTTACTTTTTTCAGGAAGGCAAAAAATTATATACCTATTCGTCATTGCTATTCCAATTGACTGAACATCGATAAGTTCATACATATCAGAAGTGAAACAATGTAACTTTTTTATGCGTAATTCCCTAATTATGTTTTGGTTGCTTGGATTAAGCGTTAAGTTTAAATAGTTAGGTTTTTTTCCTCTAAATTTCTGAGTTCCTCTAAACTCCATATTGATAGAGTTGCTGTCACTAACAAAAGTGTTTGGTAGTTCAAATTCGCCCCCAATCCTAATGTTGTAGTCGTCATATAAACTATTTGCGTTGATTTGTAGATTATTTACCTTACTAGCAAGCCTAAGCACATGTAATGCTAAAGGGTTGCAAGGGAGTCCTGGCTCGTCGGAAAGTATCTTTGCAGAGAACGCTAATGCTTCATTCAAGGCTTTTTTGGGGGTATCGCAGTTAATAAGTGGGATTAGGTATTCATTCTCAAAAGTTGCTGTAATTACGCCATTCAAAATTGATACTTTACTTTCAATTTCATATAGCCAATTTTCGTATTCATTTTGGTTCATTGTTTGTCCAAACGTAACCAGCCCTTCTTTGATAAGGCGCGATTAATTACAGAAAAACCGGTGTATTTCCCGGTTCATAATCTTTAGCTTTTTGAAATTAATATACCACACCTCATTTGTTAGCAAACACTGATGCACCAATACTCATCTCACCACCAAGAAATAACACAGCAGTAGCATTGTTTCGTATAATGTCCGTGAGTTAAACGTATCACGATTAGTTTTACTATGGGCATAAAATTTTGAGAGGAACGGGAATGACTGAGAATAACCAAGCCAACCATAAAATCGTTATTGTAGGTGGCGGTGCGTCAGGTTTAGAGCTGGCAACCCGTTTGGGGCAAAAACTGGGTAAAAAACAACTCGCTGAAATTACGTTAATTGATGCCACAGCGACGCATGTTTGGAAGCCGTTGTTACATGAGGTGGCTGCGGGTACGTTGGACGAATCTGAACAAGTAGAATATTTAGCGCAGGCTTATCGTAGCCATTTTCGTTTCCGCTTAGGGCGTATGGAAGGGTTAAATCGAGCTAAGAAAGAGATTTATGTCGCGCCTACGTTGAATGATAAAGGCGAAGAACTCATTCCAGGCCGTACATTTCATTATGATACGCTAGTGATGGCGATTGGTTCGGTAAGTAACTCCTTTAATATTAAAGGGGTAGCTGAGCATTGTTTATTTTTAGATAGTACGATGCAGGCGTTTAGCTTTCAAAAATTCTTGTTCGAGTCTTATTTAAAACAATATATTGGCAAAGACCCGGTTCAAGTAAAACCTCTATCAATCGCCATTGTCGGTGCCGGTGCGACTGGGGTGGAGTTAGCCGCGCAATTACATGAAGTGACCGGTGTTTTAGCAATGTATGGTTTAAACGAGCCTAGCGATGTTAAGCTGACGATTATCGAGGCGGCTACTCGTTTGTTACCCGCCTTGCCAGATCGTTTAGCGATGGCGACGCAACAGCAATTAGCTAAATTAGGTGTCGATTTGAAATTAGGCCGACGCGTCACTGAAGTCAATCGCGAGGGTATTTTGACGCATGACGGCGAGTTTATAGCGGCGGATATTAAAGTGTGGGCAGCGGGCATTAAGGCACCTGATTGGGTAAAAAATTTGGATGGTTTAGAGACTAATCCACTGAACCAACTGATTGTCGATGCGACGTTAAAAACCAGCGATGATGATATTTTTGCGATGGGGGATTGTGCCGCGTGTGCCTGGACGGGGCGTGTGGGTAATGTGCCTCCGAGAGCGCAAGCCGCGCATCAACAAGCGGAAGCCTTATATAAATCGTTATGTAATCGTTTAAGCGGTAAAGCTTTAGTGCCATTTACTTATTACGATTATGGCTCATTGGTATCGTTAGGTAAGTACACCACGGTAGGCAATTTAATGGGTAGCTTAATGGGCACGGTGAGCATAGGCGGATTTATTGCCAAACTGGTGTATTTGTCTTTATACAAAATGCATCAAATCGCGATTCACGGCTACTTCCGTACCGCGATGTTAACTTTATCGAATGCGTTTAGGCGCAGTGTTTATATCAAAATCAAATTACATTGACAGTTTACAACAACAAGCAAGGATATATTTCATGTTAGAAATAGAGTATGAGTTTCAAGAAAAAGATTTAATTCATTTCAATGAATTACAGTTTATGCGTAATGAAGACATTAAAAACAATATTAAGAAAAACCGTTGGTTGATTCCGGCGTTCATCACGGTGTTGGGTTCTTATTATTATTTTTTCTATAACGATATTCAAACCACGGCTTATGTGTTAGTGATTGGCTTGCTGTGGGGGCTGTTATCACCGCTATACATTTTGAAAGACTTGCATAGACAAGTGTTGAAAAGCTATTCCGAGAAAGAAAAAGTCAATATGTTCGGCATGTATAAATTAAAAATTGACCCTTCAAACCCTAAGTATTTATTCGAGGAATCGCCGAGTGGTAAAAACAAAATGGCTTGGGATGAATTGCTTAGAGTTGAATATGGTAAACGCTATGTGTATATCTTTATTACATTAGACACAGCACTCGTGATTCCTGTGGAGGGCGTTAAGTCTGGTAATTTAGAGCAATTCGCTGAGCAAGCTGAAAAAATGATAGAGCGTTCTGGTTCATAAGCTTATGGAGCAACGATGAATACGTTAAAACGATTGAGTTTGCCTTTGTTATTAACTGCGTTGTCGGTTCAGGCCGACAATGCGGTGAATGTACAATTGTTAAGTGCGACGGTGAAAGATGAAAAAATTGCTGATGCGACGGTTATTTTGCAAAAAAATGGCGAACAATCATTAACAGCAACCAGTAATGCCCAAGGCATGGCGACGCTTAACAGCGCTTATGCCGATGATGCCGGGATATTGTTGATTGTTAAAAAGCCGGGTTATTCGGAGCTGGTCGTCAAATGTCCTTGCTCTGGTATGACGTATGCGATAAGTCCGGTCATGAAAAGCTTAGATGCTATGCGCATTGTCTTGAATTGGGGCGCAAAACCAGAGGACTTAGATTCGCACATTGTGTATCCGAACAATCATATTTATTTTGAAAATATGACGGGTAGCGATGCTTTATTAGATGTGGATGATATTAACAGCTTTGGCCCTGAGACGATTACGCTGAATGTAAAACACGAAGGTGAGCGCTATGTTTACGCCGTGCATAATTTTTCTGATGCCAGTGCGCCAGGTTCTAAACGCTTATCGGACAGTCAAGCGAAAGTGTTTGTTTATGTCGGTGAGACATTAGTCAAAACCTATTATGTGCCAACCAATCAAATCGGTAATTTATGGACGGTGTTTGCTGTGACCGAGTCAGGCGATTTGCAAGATTTTAATACCATAAAAGCCGTGACCAGTTATCAGCGTTTACAAACGTCCGAATTTCAAAGCGTTATCGACCATACGACAGTTAGCTCGGCGGAATACACCTCTGAAGCGGTAGCGACCTCGAAAGCGTTGAATAAACAAGGCGAGCAAGCCTATCATGCTGGGAAATTAGACGATGCGATTCGCTTATATCAAGCCGCGATAGAGTTAGATGGCAGTTTTGGTCAAGCGTATAGCAATTTAGGTTTAGCGTTTCAAAAAGCCGGTAATGTTGCTGAAGCGTTATGGGCTAATCGTAAAGCGATTGCGTTAGCGGATGGTGCTAGCGCGGCTACCGTTAAAGCTAGCTCGCATTATAACAACGGCAAAATCTATGAAGAAGCAGGGCAGTGGAATGATGCGCTACGCGAATATCACTACGCTAAACGCGCCAAAGATAACCCAGTTTATGATAAAGCAATTAAACGTATGCAAGAAAAAGGCGCGAAATAATGCGGTTTTTAGTTGCAAAGTTAGTATTAGCCAGTTTATTAGGGTTTAGTAGCACCGCCGCGATGAGTGCTGGGCCTAATACGGTCGCCCAGTTTGATTACACGCTTTGGCCTGAAGCCATTAATAACCCGGCTGGCTTTGATAAAGCTTCACGCGCCACTTTATTAGTGTATGCGCCAGTGCTAGAAGAGTTAAGCAAAGCGTCTGATGCAGAGTTGCTGGCTAAATTTCATATTAAAAGCTTGAGCAGGGCATCGATTAACGAGTGGACGGCTAAGCAATTGGCTATGGTTTGGCGCAATTATCAATTGGCTGCTACTAATTGCCCTGCTGCTGATTGGACGTGTGCCGCAGTTGGTGTGAAGTCAGAAGATTTTGTCGCCCAAGCGCGGTTAATAACCGCTAAAACTCCGGTTGCGTTGACGGCTTGGCAGCAGCAACTGTCAGTCTTTGCCAGTGATTATGCTAGTGAGCAAATGCGCTTAGCCGCGTTATTTCCTAAGGTTAATAGCGAAGTATCTGTTATTAATGCACAAGAATTTAACGGCGATGAGTTAGCAGACCGGTTATTTTATTTAAGCTTCGATGATGGCCCTAGCGCAGCTAAAGGCACTACCGATGAGTTAATAACGATGCTAACGGCACAGCAAAAACCCGCTGTGTTTTTTGTTTTAGGTGAAAATTTTGCTAATCGCTTAAATAAAACGTCTAAAGATGACTTGGCTAAGCTGTATGGTCAACACTGTGTGGCACTACATGGTTATCAACATCAATCCCATGCTAAATGGGCGGATTGGCAGTCGTCGATTCAGCGAACGCAAGCATTAGTGACGTCAACGCTGACTGATAAACAAGCTGTGGCGTTATTTAGACCACCTTATGGGCAACGTAAAGTCGATAGTGGGGCTTTTTTTCAAAGTCAAGGGCTACGCGTTGCGTTGTGGAATTTAGATTCACAAGATTGGAATCAAAAAATTAGCAGCGATGCCATTATCGGGCGCATGGTGGGTTTAATGCTGATTAAGCGTCATGGTATTTTGCTGTTTCATGATATTCATGCTAAAGCAAAAACAGCGTTACCTAGTTTGTTTAACGTGTTAGGCGACGCTGTTACATGGGGGGATTGCCGTGTTATGGGGTTAGGCGCGTCAAGTTGAAAAAAATTTATTAATTCTTGGAACCTTTTCAGAATAAAGCGGTTTAAGAGACATGCTTGGTAGGTTTTACCGTAGTACTTCTAGGCATGATTGTTTTTTTCATCGATCCCCCTTTATACCTTCAGCTAAGTTAGTTTTTCACTTGCTTAGTCTGAAGGTTTTTTTATGCCTATCACGTTGTCGTTACTGAGTCGGTGGTAGCACCACTTGCTTAGATTGCGGTAGTGACCACATCGCACCTGTTAAAGGGTCTATGACAAACATACCTAAGAAACCACCCGAAACTAGATTTCCCCAGTACCAGCCATTCAGTTCTGCATTAAGCGGCGCACTTTGCGTGCTGTAATTGTCCTTCATAAACTTAATCGAGTATTTTTCGCCTTTAAAGTAACCGGCATCAGTTTTTAATGTGACGGTAGCAGGCGTTGTACCATTATGTATGGCGGTACCTGCACGATTCACAATCACGAAGTCGCTACGGTCGGGAATGCTGGAAATGGAAACAGGTTGCCTAGATTCGCTAACAATGCTGGCACAGCCAGATAAGACAACAATCAGAGAGGGGATAAGTAGTTTAATCGGAGGCAGCATAATTTAATCCTTGTGATTTTTATTTATAGCAATGGGTTAAAACTATTTCATCATTTTTTCTTTAAACATCGTGTCTAGCTTAGGATTAACTTCGTTATTATCATAAACGGGATAAGACGGGACTGGTCTAGGCGGTACGGCAACGGTTGGTTTTGGTTTTACCGCTGCTAAATCCGGTTTTGCAATAACGGCGTCATCAGGCGGGCACTCGTCAAATTTATAATCGTTATAACTGGTGTCTTGTTGTGGGTTTTCCCACGCATACGTTGGTGTTGTTAGTGGTTCGGTAGGAATTAACAAGGTTGCGAAATCGACAAGACTAGTGCTTATGCGTCCGACGGTATGTAATACACCTTTGAAGACGCCGCCGGTTAAGGCATAGATAATATTGCCATCGTCATCGTTATAAACGTTGACCACATTTTTAGGAATTTCTAGCAAGCTAGCATCGTAATTAGCGACTGCGCGCAAGGCTTTATTGTTGATTTGTTGGCGATAACTGCAAGGCTCTCGGCTTTGCAAATCGGTTATCGCATGAGCAGCGTCGGTGTTATTAAGCGTCGGGTCAGCTTGGCTAACCGGTGTAAATGCAGGCAGTAAGCCACCGCACAAAAGATAAATTAACAGCAATCTGGGTTTCATCATGGCAAGCCCCGTCAGTCGATAGAAAAGGTTAGGAAAGTATAGCAGAACTTAAACTTTTGTTTGGTGGATACGCGGATATTGCTTAATCGTGTTGTGAGTGCAAGACGGGTTTATGGCCTATACCTATTGATTCCGCTAGCATTAAAATTACACCTAAGGTAATGGCCGAATCGGCGATGTTAAACACAGGAAAATGCCAGTTTTGATAGTACACCTCAATAAAATCAATAACATATCCATAGGCTAGACGGTCGATGAGATTACCTACAGCACCGCCTAATACTAAAGAAAGCGCCGCTGCCAGTAGATTTTCATGAGATTGCAAACGCTTTAACCATACGCTAATCACGATACTCATAACAAAAGCAATCCCAGCGAAAAACCAGCGTTGCCAACCGCCGGCTTCGCTTAAAAAGCTAAATGCTGCACCTATATTATGGACATAAGTAATATTTAGCGACGGCATGACGGGTATTGATTCATAAAGCTGTAAGCTATGATCGATAAAAAGCTTGCTCGCTTGATCTAGCACTAAGGCTAATAGCGATAACCATAACCATTTAAGCATAATGTCTTGTTTCTCCTGTGCCGACAACGTTTTCAACACAACGTCCGCATAACTCTGGATGCTCGGCGTGAGTGCCTACATCATCACGCTGATGCCAGCAGCGTACGCATTTTGTATGTTGAGAGGTATTGACTTTTATCCGTAATCCGTCAAGTTCGGTAGTGACGGCATCTTCAGGACACGCGCTTAATGGCTGAAGGTTGGCATAAGACGTAATCAAAATAAAACGAAATTCGTCAGCGATGATTTTCAACGCATCGTAATAATCAGGGCTTAAAAATAGCTGGACTTCGGCTGCTAGTGAAGCGCCAATTTCGCCTTTAGTGCGGCATTTTTCCAGTTCTTTACTGACTTCCGCGCGTACGGCAATGACTTTTTGCCAAAATTCTCGCGTGAATGGCGTGTTATTTGGCAAAGGTTTTAAATCTGGATACCAGGTTTCTAATAACACCGATTCGCTACGTTCACCTGGAATAAACTGCCAAATTTCATCAGCGGTAAATGTCAAAATAGGCGCTAGCCAACGTGTTAAGGCTTCTAATACATGGTACATCGCGGTTTGCGCAGAGCGTCTCGCTAAGCAATCGGTTTTTGCCGTGTATTGACGATCTTTGATAATGTCTAAATAAAAGCCCCCTAAATCAATCACACAGAAATGATGGACTTTTTGAAACACGGTTTGGAATTGATACGCTTCGTAAGCCGCAATGACTTCTTGTTGCAAGTGATACGCTTTGTCTAGGATGAAGCGATCTAGCTCAACCAGTTCGTCATTACTGACCAGGTGTTGGCTTGGCTCGAAATCAGCGAGATTCGATAATAAAAACCGTGCTGTATTGCGTAAGCGCCGGTAGCCATCGGAAGTGCGTTCCAAAATTTCTTCTGATACGCGCATTTCGCCCCGATAATCGGTAGAAGCCACCCATAAACGCAAGACATCTGCGCCTAATTTAGCCATGACGGATTGCGGTGGAATCACGTTGCCTTTGGATTTAGACATTTTTTCGCCTTTCGCATCGACGGTAAAACCGTGAGTGAGTACCGCTTGATAAGGCGCAACATTGTGCATGGCAACCGAGGCTAATAACGATGATTGAAACCAGCCCCGGTGTTGGTCAGAGCCTTCTAAATACAAATCGGCAGGGAATCTTAAGCCTGTTCTTCTAGCCAACACCGCAGCATGAGTGACGCCTGAATCAAACCATACATCTAAAGTATCGGCGATTTTGTCATAGTTTTCTGCGTCATCACCTAATAACTCTTCAGCGCTTAATTCAAACCACGCATCGATGCCGTGCTGCTCTATGCGTAACGCGACTTGTTCTATGAGTTCATTCATTTTAGGGTGTAACTCGCCGGTTTGTTTATGCACGAACAGCGTAATGGGCACACCCCACGTACGTTGCCTAGAAATACACCAATCAGGCCTACCCACTATCATGCTTTCGATGCGTGCTTGTCCCCAATCCGGTATCCATTGCACCCGTTTAATTTCTGCTAAGGCTTGTTCGCGCAAGTGGTTTTTATCCATCGCAATAAACCATTGTGGTGTAGCGCGGAAAATAATTGGCGTGTGGTGCCGCCAGCAATGCGGATAGCTGTGTAATAACGCGTGATGATGTAACAATTTACCGCGCTCTTTTAATGTCTCTATCACTTTGTCATTGGCGGTAAATACATGCAGCCCTTCAAATAACTCAGTACCCGCTACAAAAACGCCATTTGCACCGACCGGATTATCAACCGGCAGGCCATACCGTTGACCGACAACATAGTCGTCTTGGCCGTGTCCTGGCGCGGTATGCACCGCACCGGTACCGGCTTCAATCGTGACATGTTCGCCTAAGATAATAGGCACTTGTCGGTCATAAAACGGATGCTGTAATAATAAATTTTCTAGCTCAGCGCCTTGGCAATTAGCAATGACATGATAATCGTCTATGTTGTAACGCAACATCGCTGTTTTCATTAAATCATGCGCGAGTAACAAGCGCTCTGCTTGGCCTTCGTGCTGACATTGCACCAGTACATAATCAATATCAGCGTTCAGCGCGACACCTTGGTTAGCGGGTAACGTCCACGGGGTGGTTGTCCATATCACGACTGAAATAGGACCTTGACCTTGGTGACCGGGCTGTAATTGACACGCAGCAAGAAATTTCTCGCTATCTACCACGCTGAAACGTACATCAATAGCGGGTGAATGCTTATCTTCGTATTCAACTTCTGCTTCGGCCAAGGCTGAGCCGCAATCAGTACACCAATGCACCGGTTTTGCGCCTTTACTAATATGCTCATTGCGGCAAATCTGCGCTAATGAACGCACAATATCGGCTTCAAAGTGATAATCCATTGTTAAATAAGGCTTATCCCAATCACCTAATACGCCTAAACGAATAAACGCAGCTTTTTGTAGCTCAACTTGTTTAGTAGCGTAATCACGGCAAGCTTTGCGAAACTCTTTATGCGAAACTTTTACGCCCGCTTTACCAACTTTTTTCTCCACCATCAATTCTATCGGCAAGCCGTGACAATCCCAGCCCGGCACATAAGGCGCATCATAACCGCTTAAGGTTTTAGCTTTAATAATAATGTCTTTTAACACTTTATTGACTGCATGGCCGATATGAATTTCGCCGTTTGCATACGGTGGGCCGTCATGCAAGATAAATAAAGGTCGGCCTTGGTTTTGCGCGCGAATTTTTTGATACAAGTCCAATTGTTGCCAGCGTTTCAAGCGTTCTGGTTCGCGTTGCGCCAGATTGGCTTTCATCGCAAAGCCTGTAGTGGGTAAATTTAAAGTGCTTTTATAATCCATTGTGGTCATGCCTTACGGTTTAATGGGCGGAGAGCTTGGCGCGGATAAGCGCTAGTAGCGTATTCGCCGCTAAAAAATAATTTTGCAATATGAATATCGTTGTGTATTTGCGCGCTTAACGCATCAATTGAAGAAAAACGCATTTCATCCCTGATTTTGTGTTGAAAATGGACTTCGACAGAGCGTCCATAGATTTCTTGATTAAAATCGAATAAATGGGTTTCCAATAATACGGTATTGGAGCCATCAAATGTAGGCCGAACACCGACATTCGCGATACCATTTAATACTAAATCGTTTAAGCCAGTCATCGTAACGGCAAAGACACCATTGACAGGCGTATTTCTACGCAGCATGTTAATATTAGCGGTTGGAAAACCAATTTGTCGTCCCCGTTTACTACCATGAGCGACCCGGCCACAGACGGAATAATCGCGACCCAGCAAGCGTTTTGCTTGGACTAAGTCTCCTAAAGCTAAGGCATCGCGGATAAGCGTACTACTGACGCGTAAACTATCGCTTAAAAATGAGCCGGTATCTTCGACAGTAAACCCGTGTTGCAAACCTTTAGCTTGTAAGAGCGTGAAATTACCGCGTCGGGCTTTGCCAAAATGAAAGTCGTCGCCAATCACTAAATGTTTAATATTAAGTTTTTTAAGCAAAATATCGGCAATAAATTGCTCAGCATCGACATTCGCAAATTGTCGGTTAAACCTTACAATTAGTAGATTATCAATAGGTAATTTTGCAAATTCAATGACTTTTTCGCGTAAACGCATCAGTCTAGGCGGCTCATTGTCTTTGAGGAAATATTCAAGTGGTTGTGGCTCAAAAATCATGATAACAACCGGTAAATTCAACGCGTTACCACGAGCAACCAGCTTTTTTATCACTTCTCTATGGCCTAAATGCACGCCATCAAAATTACCTATGGTGAGTACGCAACCTTTACTAAAGGTTTGTAACTGAGATAAGCCTCGAATAATCTGCATGAAACTGACAAGAGCAAAATTTTTATTCTATCATGCGTAACAGTTTTAATCGCTGGTTTCGTGGCAAATTTGCCCGCGAGCATGAAGAGTGCTGTAGAAAACGTGGCTGCTTGCTAAGACAGGGTTATGAGTTGTTGTTAATTTCTTACATGACAGCGCCTACTTCAAGTGAGTAACCCTGCAAGGCTATTTTATTTCTTTTCAATAACTAACTTTTTGAATTCATTGACTAAATTTTTAATCGAGTTCGGTTAATCGCATGACTGTCATTGCTA
>CAWUNX010000030.1:0-16613 GCA_963923905.1 uncultured Methylocucumis sp. | reverse complement strand
TCCTCTCTGGTCTCGTGGGCTCGGAGATGTGTATAAGAGACAGCATCTAAACCTAAAGCGTAATTAGCTGCGGGCACTTCAGGCTCTGGCAATACTACTGGTGCGGCAACTTCAAGCTCGGAGGCTTTAGTCTCAACCGTAACGGATTCTGGTTTTACCTCTTCAGCGACCTTTGGCTCAGCTGGCATGGAACTTACTGAGTCTTCTGTTATGTCTTGCACCACAGAATCCACTGCGTCAATCTCAACAGTAGTTGCATCGTTCCAAGTGTCCAGCTCGTCGTGAACTATAGCTGAGTCAGTCTCAAATGTCGAAGGTTTTGCTGCCAGTTGATTAGCTTTGTTATCATCTGCTTCAGGGCGTTTAATATAGGTTTTCTTTTTTCTAACTTCAACAGGAATGGTTTTAGACGCGCTACCCGGCTGACTGGCTTGCTTGATTTCCATCACTTTTCTGCGCTCTAACGTAACCCGACGTGGTGAATTGCCTGCATCACCCTCGGTTTTGCCATGCCGTTTGCGCAAATGTCCAAGCAATTGCATTTTTTCATCTTCGCTAATCACGTCATCAGGAGAACTGGCTTTTAAGCCAGCTTCTTTTAACTGTTCTAATAAACGTTCTAGCGGGATTCTTACTATTTCAGCCAACTGGCGTACTGTTTTATCACTCATTTCCTACCCCTTTCGCCATTGCTTTATGCAAACCAAGGCTCACGCGCCTTCATAATTAATTTTGCCGCGCGATCTTTATTCATACCTGAAAAATTAAGTAAATCATCAACGGATTGCTCTGCTAAATCATCCATTGTAATAATGCCTTGATTTGCTAATTCGTAAGCTAATTCATTGTCCATGCCTTCCATTTCGAGCAACTCTTTAGCCGGATGTACCGTTTCTATCACTTCTTCTGCCGCAATCGCGCTAATGAGTAATGCATCTTTTGCTCGACTTCTTAACTCATCGACCAAGTCCGCATCAAAGCCTTCTATTTCTAGCATTTCGCTAACCGGTACATAAGCAATTTCTTCCACTGAGTTAAATCCGACTTCAGCTAAAATCATTGCTATATCTTCATCAACATCTAATTGCTCGACAAACATGCGAGTCACTTTTTGAATTTCAGCTTCGCTGTTTTGATTCGCTTTCGATGCGTCAACAACATTCAGCTCCCAGCCGGTAAGCTGAGCCGCTAAGCGTACATTTTGACCGCCACGACCGATTGCCTGCGATAAATTTTCCGAGCTAACCGCCAAATCCATACTGTGCTTATCTTCATCGACGATAATAGATTGAATCTCAGCCGGAGACATGGCATTGATAACAAACTGAGCTTCGCTAGGATTCCACAAGATAATATCAACTCGCTCACCGGCTAATTCATTCGTGACGGCTTGTACACGCGCACCACGCATACCGACACACGAGCCAACCGGGTCTAATCTAGGATCATGACTTCTTACGGCTAGTTTAGCGCGTGAGCCAGGATCTCTAGCGGCACCCATAATGGTAATCGTACCTTCAGCGATTTCTGGTACTTCTAGTCTAAACAAGGCGATTAATAATTCTGGCGCAGTACGAGTCACAAATAATTGCGGCCCTCTTGCCTCTAAGCGCACATCTTTTAAATAGCCACGCAAGCGGTCACCAACACGTACCGCTTCGCGAGGAATCATGTCATCTCGGGCAATTAATGCTTCAACATGACCGCCTAAGTCCAATAAAACATTACCTTTTTCTACACGCTTGACAACCCCTGTCACTAACTCACCGACCCTAGATTTATACGCATCGACAATTTTTTTGCGCTCGGCTTCACGTACCTTTTGTATGATGGCTTGTTTCGCATGTTGTGCGGCGATTCTACCAAATTCTACCGACTCAATTTCTTCCTCAACAATATCACCCACTTTAATAGTTGGGTTATCCATTTGCGCAACTTCCAACAACACTTGTGTCGTTGGGAATTCAACGTCGCCATCTAACTGAGAGTTAGCCGCAACAACATCCCATTGTCTATAGGTTAAATAATCACCGGTTTTACGATTAATCGCAACACGCACTTTAATTTGATTGACATGACGCTTAATGGTCGCCGTCTCTAATGCAGACTCTATCGCTTGAAAAACGATTTCCTTGTCTATCTCTTTTTCATTAGAGAACACATCGACTACGAGCAAAATCTCTTTATTTGCCACTTCGTGCTCCTTTTTCTATGCCTGAGTGTTTAATTGGAATAAGGGAACTAAGCGTGCTTTGCTCATCGCGCTAAACGGCACGGCAAAAATCTGACCTGAATCATTTAACGTCACCACTTCTCCATCGACCTTTTCAATAATGCCTTTTATTTTTTTTCTGCCTTGTATAGGTGCATATACACTCACGTGCACAGTGCTGCCTATAAAACGTTCAAATTGGCTAAGTTTAAAAAAGGGTCTATCTTCGCCCGGCGATGAAATTTCTAACTGATAATTGCCTGGAATAGGGTCTTCAACGTCTAAAACACCGCTGAGCTGATGACTTACACGCGTGCAGTCATCAAGCATAATGCCATTAACATGATCGATATAAATGCGCAGTAATCCGTGCTTAGGATGTGGATTATAGTCAATGCCCACACATTCATAACCTAATCCTTCGACCACCGGTTCGATTAACTCGATCAAGTGTTCGGGTGCCAATTTCATGATGTCCTCGCCAATTTCCGCACAAAAAAAAAGAGCCAAAGGCTCTTCCATTAACAACCACGCTGGTTTCTATACCAGAACCTAAAAATAAAAAACCCCATGAAGGGGTTTTTTTAGTCTGGTAGCGGGGGCAGGATTTGAACCTACGACCTTCGGGTTATGAGCCCGACGAGCTACCAAGCTGCTCCACCCCGCGATTGATTTGATGTATTATAGTGATTTTTTAACATTTGGCAAGATAAATAAAATCAATATGCTATAGAGCTTTGCTGGCATAGGCGTTTAACTAGCCCCAAAAAACGACATGCTGACAGAAAATCACCATAAAATCATAGCCCTCGGCTCAATAATTGCAGTTGATTTTTAAACTGCGATTTTAATCGATACAGCTGTGCGGGTCGGTGTGCACCATGCGCTTCTGTTTGCCCTGTCACAGGCTCTAAAACGTTTAATTCATCCATTTTGCGGCGAAAACTGACTTTATTTAGATTCTCCCCCAAACAGGCCTCGTATATTTTTTGCAAACCCGGCAATGTAAACATTGGACCAGCTAAATAACACGGCAGTGACGAGTAATATGATTTATTACGAATTCTAGCAACTGCAGCAGCAATAATATCATTATGGTCAAAAGGTAAATGCCATAAGTCATCGACCGCACAAACCACCACCTCATCGTGCTGCGCTGCCGCAATTACCTCTGATGCGACTAAAGCAAAATACACCACCGACATTGACCAGCCACGCGGATCCCTAGCAACACTAGCAAACGTTTGTAATTGCTCTAAATAAGGCGGAACAATACCTGTCTTAGCCGACAAAATGCGCAAAGCCGCATCCAAACAGTTGTTATCTTCTTGTGCATGAATATAACCGCCGGGTAACGCAGCCATAGTTTGAAACGGCGGATTATCGCGTTTGATAAGCGTCACAGATAAACGTTGCTGCTGTAACGTGAGCAAAACAATATCTACTGTAGCGATAATAGGTTGCTGCATAAGTTAAGATGGTAAGTTTAATATTTAAACTATTATATAGATAAACCTTATATTATGCTATTTTTTAACAAAATACTTAGTTGTAATTTGTTACTAATTAACTTAAGCTAAGTGCAACTAACAACATGAGTAGTTTTATGAAAACAACACAGTTATTAATCATCGACGCTCAAAACGACTTTTGTGATTTATCTACCGATAACAGCTATAGACCGGCGCTACCAATTCCTGGCGCCCATCAAGACTGTTTACGCTTAGCGCAATTAATCGACGCTAAAGGCGCTTGTTTTTCCAGTATCACGGCAACGCTAGACAGCCATCACCCTATTGATTTAGCGCATTATTGTAATTGGCTAGATGCAGACGAACAGGAAGTTGCACCGTTCAGCCAAATTAGCGCTAATGATGTTATGACTGGGCGCTTCCGGTTAAAACAACCTTTGCATTCGGAAACGGTTAAGCACTATCTCATAACCTATTTACAAGCGCTTGAAGCCCTGCAACGCACGTTAACGCTTTGGCCTATTCACTGCGAAATCGGCACGATTGGGCATAACCTACATCCAGCGATTAGCCAAGCACTAAGACAATGGGAAACGCGCACCGCTAAAACCATAGATTTTGTCTATAAAGGTGAAAATATTTGGACAGAAAGCTATTCGGCTCTTAAAGCCGTCCTGCCCTACCCCGGCGATTCTAGTACAGAATTTAACCAAGCCTTGTTAGCACAACTCTTAAATTGCGATGAGTTATTGATAGCAGGCCAAGCCAGTAGCCATTGTGTAAAAGAAACGGTGCTAGATTTATTGCGCTATGGCGACCAAAATGCTGCCAAAAAGCTAGTTTTGTTGACGGACTGCATGAGCGCTGTTCCCGGTTATGAAAGCCAGGTTCAACAATTTTTTTCCAGCTTACGCCAACACGGTGTGCGGTTAACCACTAGCGCAATGCTCACTAAGTCATGTTGACGAGAAAATCTATGCAACCCATTATCAGAAGTTTATTAGAAAACGACCTTTATAAATTCCCTATGTGGCAAACAATGCTGCATAAGCACCCAGAAGCCACCGCTAGTTATGAATTTATCTGCCGCACGCCGCCTAACTACCCGTTAGCGCAATTAGCTTTTGATGTGCAACGCGAACTGGATTATTTATGCTCGCTACGCTTTGCCGATGATGAACTCGATTATTTAAGCCAATTACGCTTTTTAAAACCAGATTTTATTGAGTTTTTATCACTGTTCCGCTTTCAAGCTAAATATCTTAAGATTTTTACTGAAGGCGAACGCTTATGCATACAAGCAACCGGCCCGCAAATTCATGTAATGAATTTCGAAATGTATTGCCTATATGTGGTTTCGGAATTGTACTTTCGCCGCTTTAATCAAGCGGACTTGCTTGCAGAAGGTCGGCAACGCTTACAGGCCAAAATTACGCAATTGAAACAGGTTTGCGCGGCATCGACTAAAACGCATCCCTTTGAGTTTTTCGATTTTGGTTTACGCCGACGCGCGTTTAGCGCTTGGCATGATGAAGTCGTCGCTACCTTAAAAGGCGAATTACCTAACCATTTCAAAGGCACGTCTAATGTCTATTTAGCCAAACAACTAGGTTTAAAGCCTATTGGCACGATGGCCCATGAGTATTTGCAATCTTACCAAGCCTATAGCGTTAACTTAAAAGCCTTTCAACGCACTGCGTTAGAAGATTGGGTGCAAGAATTTCGCGGCGAATTAGGTATTGCACTAACCGATACCATTGGCATGGACGCATTTTTACGCGATTTTGATTTATATTTCGCTAAATTATTCGATGGTCTACGGCATGATTCCGGCGACCCTTTTATCTGGGGCGAAAAAGCGTTGGCACATTATCAAGCGCTTAATATCGACCCACAACATAAGCGCTTAATTTTTTCCGATGGACTCGACACCGCGAAAGCCATTGCGCTATACCAACACTTTGCCGATAGAATTCAACTCGGTTTCGGCATAGGCACACATTTAACCAACGATTTAGGCACTAAGCCGTTGAATATTGTCATGAAGCTCATGCGTTGTAATGACAGCCCAGTTGCCAAGTTATCCGACGCGCCCGGCAAAACCTTATGCGATGATGCGTTATTCGTCGCTTATTTACGACAACTGTTTAACCATTATGAATAATACGCTACCTATTACCATTGCTCAAATCAACCCAACGATTGGCGACTTTACTGGTAACTTAGCACTCATAGCGCAAGCGATGTTAGATGCTCACCAGCAACAAGCGAAATTACTGGTGTTTCCAGAGTTAGCATTATGTGGTTACTATCCTGGTGACTTACTCAATGAAGCTGATTTTATAGCGGCTTGTGACCAAGCGTTAACATTTGTGCAAGCGCAGACACAGCGCTATCCTGAGTTGACAATTATTATCGGTTTGCCTATACGCAGACACGCACCGGGTAAACCTTTATACAATGCGCCCGTTGCAATTCAACAAGGCAACATCATCGCCTGTTATCGCAAACAATTATTACCTACTTATAATATTTTCGATGAGCGTCGACATTTCGAGCCTGGCCCAAATGAAGCTGTATGTATCAACATAGCGGGTTTTAACATCGGCGTCATGATTTGTGAGGATGCATGGAATGACGCTTCTATCGATTATGCGATTAATCCTTTTGACAGCTTAGCCACAGCAAAACCCGACTTTATTGTTAGCATTAATGCCAGCCCAGCTAATATAGGCAAACGCGTCCAACGGCATCAAATTTTTTGCCAAGCTGCACAGCGGCACCAAATAGCTATGCTTTATGTGAATCAAGTCGGTGGTCAAGACAGCTTGGTATTCGATAGCGCATCATTTGCTGTAAACGCTAATGGCGTGATTGCTTATGAATGCCCGGCGTTTGAAGCCGTCAACACAACAGTTTATTTTACTAACAGCAGCTTTATCACCTCAGAACAACCTATTGCGACGCTTAGTCATGAAGATTCTATACTGAAGCATATTGTGCTAGGACTCAAAGACTACGCCAGACGTTGTGGCTTTAGCTCAGTTGTCGTCGGCTCTTCTGGCGGTATTGATTCGGCATTAACCTTAGCAATAGCCGTCGAAGCATTAGGCGCTGAACATGTCACAGCGATTACTATGCCATCGCAATTTTCTAGCACAGGCTCAATCACTGACTCAGAGGCATTATGCACAGCTTTAGGCATTCGCTTATACACCCATCCCATTAAACAGTTAGTAGAAAGTTATAGCCAACAATTTGCTCACGCCTTCTCAACGCCATTAACAGGTGTCGCGTTAGAAAATCTACAAGCGCGCATTCGTGGTACGGTGTTAATGGCTTATTCCAACCAAACAGGCGCTTTAGTGCTAACAACCGGCAATAAAAGTGAATTAGCGGTCGGTTATTGTACACTTTACGGTGATACCAATGGCGGGTTAGGACTGATAGGCGATTTATATAAAACCGAAGTCTATCAGCTCGCACATTACTTAAACCAACGCGCCGGTCGTGAGCTTATTCCGACAGCTATTTTGACTAAAGAACCCTCGGCCGAATTAGCGCCAGACCAACGCGACACCGACAGTTTGCCACCTTATCCAGTATTAGACGAGATATTAAAAATTTTGCTGGAGGGTGAGCTATTGACGGAAGCTGAATTTCACCATGCCAAGACCTTTGTCAATCAATACCGACAAACAATTGAAGGCGATACAGTTTATCGCCGAATTGCTGCGATGATTAACCGTAACGAATACAAACGCCGACAAGCACCACCACTGATTCGGATTCGTCCTAGAGCATTTGGCGCTGGCAGGCAAATGCCAATTAGCGCTAACTATTAATTCACGCCTTTTAATAAGACCCACCCAAATGTCGAACTCAGGTTATAACTTCACCCTTAAACTATCCCGGTAAATCATATTAGAATACGCCCTCCTTGTTATGGCTATCGTATTCATGAAACAACTACCCCATTTTCTTTGTATTGGCGCGCAAAAAGCCGGTACGTCTTGGTTGTTTGAGCAGTTAAGACAACATCCTGATGTTTGGTTACCACCCGTTAAAGAATTGCATTATTTCGATCATTTGTTTTGCCAATCCACGCGTAACTGGTCGCGTTGGCATATCAAACAATCTATTAGTAACGTGCTGAGAAACTATGCGAATAATACGAAACAGTTGGATTTTAGCTATGTGCGTTATTTAACCGACATTGCTAGCGAACCTATGTTTTCCGAAGTGTGGTATGAAGCGATATTTCAACGACCAGGCGCGCAAGGCAAACTCATTGGCGATATTACACCTAAATATTGTGCCATTGGTCCTGAAGGCATTCGCTATGTTAAGCAATTGCTAGGGCCGGTTAAGCTGATTTGGATTATTCGCGACCCCGTTGCGCGCGCGTTGTCGCAGCTTAGAATGGAAACCGAAAAGCGGCGTATGAAGTCAGAAATTTCTATCGCAGAATGGTTGGAATTGGCGGCGTCTGATGATGTGTTATGTCGAGGTGCTTATCTTGACTATATTCCGCAATGGTTGGCTGAGTTTGATAAAGACGATATTTTATTTATTCCGTTTAAACACATCGCAACCCAACCTAAGCAAGTATTAACCGCTGTTGAAGCCTTTATAGGCGTCAGTCATTACGAGCATTATGCCGCGCCAGAGAAAAAAGTTAATGCAACGGCTGCGTTTACATTGCCTAAACCTGTGATTGATTATTTTTCTGAGCAATTTCAGGCTCAATACCAATTTTTACACACATTTTTTAACGCTGATTTTGTTAATAACATTTAACGGTTTGTGTTGATGTCTTGGTTTAAATTGATTATCAGCGCCTATCCGCACTGGGCGAATGCCAAACGCCATGCCAAAGATTTAACATTGGTATTGGATAATACCCAACGTATTAACGCCAATGATTTACTGGCATTTATTGTCGTGCGTAATGAAACCCTACGCTTACCGTTCTTCTTAGATTATTACCAACGTCTAGGCATTAATCATTTTTTGTTTATTGATAATGATTCTAACGACGGCTTAATGGACTTGCTTAACTCACGGCCAGACTGCTCAGTTTGGCACACTAAAGCCAGTTATAAAGCAGCAAAATATGGCGTGTATTGGGTAAATGAGCTACTCAGACGTTATGGCACGGGGCATTGGTGTTTAACGGTCGATGCGGATGAGTTTTTGCAATATCCGTATTGTGATACGCGCTCCTTGCGTGAGTTAACCGATTTTTTAACTCAAGAAAATAAAGATTGTTTGTTTAGTTTGATGCTAGACATGTATTCGGAAAAAAGTATTGATACGGCGCATTATCACGCGGGACAAGACCCATTATCGGTATGCGCTTGGTTTGATGGCAGCGGCTATTATCAGGACAAACGCCCGACTTACAACGAGTGGTGGATTCGTGGTGGCGTGAGACGGCGTGTGTTTTTTGCTGATAATCCAGACTTAGCACCGGCATTAAATAAAACCGTGTTGATTAAATGGCGCAGCTATTACGCTTATGTGTCGTCTACGCATATCGCCTGGCCGAAACGGTTAAACCGCCCGCACTTTACCGACACCTTAGCTCCTACCGGCTGTCTACTCCATTTCAAATATTTATCACTGATGCGGGAAAAAGTCGAAGAAGAAATGCAGCGCCAAGAACATTATGCAGGCTCGCGTGAATATCAACGCTATTTAGATGGCTTAAACCAGAACACGCCACTTTGGTGTCAGGCATCGGTCAAGTTTAGCAACTGGCGGCAATGTGTGGATTTAGGCTTGATGAACATAGGACGTTGGTTTTAATGCGTATTGCGTTTATTGTGCTAGCGCATCAACATCCTGAGCAGGTGTTGCGCTTAGTCCAGCATTTATTAGCGGACGGCAACGAGGTAGTCTTGCATTGGGACAAAAATAACCCTGAAGACCTTCGTGCTAACGCGCAAGCCTTATTACCAAAAAGTCACAGCACCAAACTACATTTTGCCCCTCGCCATAAAATCATTTGGGGCGACTGGTCTATGGTTGCGGCAACACTGGCATGCTTGCAGTTGATACAACAAAAAAGATTAACCGTTGATTATGTGGTGTTATTAAGCGGAGCGGATTATTTGCTTAAACCGCTACGCGTGTTAAAACAGTTTTTAAGCGCGCAAGGCAAAGACTTTATTGAATGCGTCAATCCTGAGCAGGAGCGCTGGGTCGTACAAGGTTTAGTGCAGGATAGATATTGGTATCATCATTGGTTTAATTGGCGACATCAACGCGGCTTATTTGAGTTTTGTTTGGCGTGGCAAAAAAAGCTAGGGCTAAAACGCCGTTTTCCTCGCGAACTTACCCCTTATTTCGGTTCTCAATGGTGGGGTCTACGTTGGTCTACCGTCGTTAAATTACTCGCATTAACCCAAAACAAGCGCTTGCTCGGCTTTTTTAAAACCACCTGGGTACCCGATGAATTATTTTTCCAAACCTTAGTCGCGTTTTGCGTACCTGCGCATGAGTGTGTCAAGCAAAGCTTAACGTTTTATCAATTTACCGAACAAGGCAATGCGTTAACCTTTTATAACGACCATCTGGCATTTTTGCTGCAACAAGAATTCTTTTTTGTGCGCAAGCTTTCACCTTATGCAGACGCCTTACGCGCTGGACTCGATAACCATCTAGCGCATTATCAATCAAGCGTACCGCATCATCTCAATAAGCACTTAGCGAGTTTACAACATTTTATGTCGGTGCAATGGCGCGGCTTACCAAATAGGCGCGTCATTGGCCGACAGTTAGATGCCTGGTATGGTGATTTGGAGTGGAATAAAACGCCTTATTTCGTCATTCTGGCTTATCATGGCGTTGATTTAGAGCCTCTGCGCTTAGCCTTAAACCAACAAGCCGGTCTGCGTTGTTACCGCGAGCTTTATCATGGCGGTTTTATTGATTACGGTCTGCCGTTAACGCATCCGCTTTACCCAGCCGATAAACCAGCGTTACGCGATATGAAGCGACCTAATTTTTTAGTGGATTTATTGCATACCCAGCCGCAGCAATTGACGGGGTTTATTTTACGACTACCTTGTGGACATGAAATGGACAAGGTAGTGGTATTCGACCCTCAAGCTAGCTTAATTTTTGTCATGCCTGAAGATTACTATTACGACATTGAAACACAACAGTTAAATTGGTCAAAAGCCTTTGATAACATGATTATGTCTGATTATTTAGCCGATATTCGCAGTGCCAACAAAAATGTCTTCATTATTAAAACTCAACAGCATCAGTTAGTGAATACCGACATTCAAGCCGTATTAACGCATCTACAAACGCAAGGAATGAATGCGTAATGCTGTTATTCAATCCTGACATTCAGACAAGCGATTATTCACCTACTCAAGACCCGCATGATTTTGTCAAACTGAAAGCGCACACGCGTTTAATCATGACGTTGTTAGTCCGTAATGAAGCCGATGTGGTCGAAGGCAATGTTCGCTTCCATTTAGATCATGGCGTTGATTTTATAGTCGCGACCGATAACGGCTCTAGTGACGGGACGACTGAGATTTTGCAAGACTATGTTAAGCAAGGCGTTGTGCATTTATTGCATGAACCCAGCCGCGTTTTTCAACAAGCGGCTTGGGTAAATAACATGGGGCGTTTAGCATTGACGCAATTTGGTGCCGATGCAGTGTTTCACTCCGATGCTGATGAGTTATGGTATCCCAACAGTGGCTCGTTAAAACACGAACTGTGCTTAAAACACGATACAGATGTGTTATCGATTCCAATTGTTAATATGGTACTCGCAGCTAATAACGGCAGAGAGCGTTTTCCAGATGATGTTTGTTACCAAGTCGCTCAACCTATCAGTAAACCGGTGCAAACCGTGATGAAAGAAGTCAATTGGCGCTCGTTTTTACTGTACCGTTATCCAAATAAAATTATCTACAAAACCCGCCACGGCCATGTCGATGTCGTGCAAGGCAATCATGACATTCATCTAAGCGCTACTCGTAGACACTTTGTTAAAAATAGTTCACAAGATATTGAAATACTGCATTTTCCTGTGCGTGGCTTTGAGCAATTCCAGAAGAAAATTATTAATAACGGCGAAGGCTTAGCGAATCTAAGCAGACTTATGCATACCGACCCTGTTGCCGCGTGGCATGTCAAACGCTGGTATACGCTATACCAACAAGGCCGATTAAAAGAGGAATATCAGCGTTTATTGCTCTTGGATAAGCCATTAAAAACCGGCGTAGTTACACCATTACCTATTCATAAGCAAAAGCTACTGCAGTATTTTCAGCCCTTAAGTTGCCTGAGATAATATCTTTAGTTGGGATTAACCCGATAAAAATCTTGGTACCAGGTGACGAAGTTTCTAATCCCCTCTTCTAACGTCGTATTCGGTTTATAAGAAAACTCATTGACTAAATCCGAGACATCCGCATAAGTATCAGGTACATCACCAGGTTGTAAAGGTAATAAATTCTTAATAGCCGTTTTACCTAAACACTGTTCTAAAGTTTCGATAAATGTTAATAAGTTAATCGGTTGATTATTACCTATGTTGTAAACCCGATAAGGCGCTAAACTAGAACTAGGGTCGGGATTATCGCCTGACCACGCATGATTCGGCTGAGCGGGTTTATCTAACACACGGATAATACCTTCAACAACATCATCGATATAAGTAAAATCGCGCCAGTGCTGGCCGCAGTTAAATACATCAATAGGCTTGCCTTCGAGGATATTGCGCGTAAACAAAAACAGCGACATATCCGGTCTGCCCCAAGGCCCATACACCGTAAAAAACCGCAATCCGGTTGTTGGTAGTAGGTATAAATGACTATAACTATGCGCCATTAACTCATTGGCTTTCTTGCTCGCGGCGTATAACGAAACAGGATGATCAACGTTATCGCGAATAGAAAACGGCATTCGTGTATTCGCGCCGTATACCGAACTGGTTGACGCATAAACCAGATGCTCTATCGCATAATGGCGACAGGCTTCTAATATCGTTAAAAAGCCAACAATGTTGGCTTCGATAAAGGTCTCAGGATGAGTCAACGAATGACGTACGCCTGCCTGAGCCGCTAAATGCATCACATGAGAAAATTTTTCTTGTGCAAACAACGCATGAACTGCGGCTTTATCGGTAACGTCCAGCTTAACAAACTTAAACTGTTTAAAACCCGTTAGCCGATTTAACCGCGCTAGTTTTAAATTGACATCGTAATAAGTATTTAAATTATCAATACCTACGACATGATCACCGCGTTCTAGCAGTTTAAGACTCAAGGCTGAGCCAATAAACCCTGCCGCACCTGTCACCAAAATATTCAAATAAAGCTCCCGAATCGAAAAAGCGTAATATATGTGCCGTGTTAATTAAGTATTATTGTTTTACTTGGATTAGTTGTGGGTTTAGCTCACAATGACGCGCAACTAAAGGCACAACAAGCCCGATAGTATAAGGGTTTTCGACAAAATGTCAGTGCTGATAAACTGCCGATAGCTGTTACACAAACATCAACTACTAAACACTATGACTTACCCAACTGATTTTTATGACGCCGCCCAGCAACTCATAGCAGCAGGCCGCTTTATTGATAGTAAAGCCTGGGTGCCTGCCACCAGCGGCAATTTCTCACTACGTTTAGCCGATGGCACGATTGCCATCACCGTATCCGGTAAACATAAAGGCCGTTTGCAAACGAGCGACATTATGCTGATAGACGCAGAGGGACGCTCGCTCGATGGCAAAAAGCCGTCTGCCGAAACCTTATTACATACCTCGTTATACCAGCATTTTTCTAACGTCCATGCCGTACTACATCCTCACCCACTGAATACCGTATTAATCTCTAAATGCTACCAACAACGTTGCATCTTAGAGAACTATGAATTACTGAAAGCCTTTCCTGGCATTCAGACTCATGAAAGCCAGCTTATTGTCCCGATTTTCGCTAACGACCAAAATATTGCCCGCTTAGCCAATCTCGTTAGCAGTTATTTAACCAGCACAGAAGTCTGTCATGGTTATATCATTGAAGGACATGGCTTATACGCTTGGGGACAAACGCTTAATGATGCTTTACGTCACTTAGAGGCGTTTGATTTTTTATTTGCTTGTGAATTACAGTTAAAAGGAATGAAACCATTATGACCGCATTAACCGTTTATAACGTTAACGAACCGAGCCGCCCTAGAAGTGGCGAACGCAGCCGGGATGCCGCTACTATTAAAGATCAATTAGCGACTATTGGCGTGCAATTTGAGCGCTGGCCTACTACAGATAGGCTTGCTAGTGATGCCACACCAGAAACAATTTTGGCGCAATATGATGCAGAAATTAAACGGCTAAGCGCTGATTATGGCTTTGAATCAGTCGATGTAATTAGCTTAACGCCTAATCACCCGGATAAAGTCGCGCTAAGACAAAAGTTTTTAGCCGAACATACTCATGACGATTTTGAAGTGCGCTTTTTTATCGACGGGTGTGGTTTATTTTTTCTACATGCAAATGATTGCGTATATGCGTTGTTATGCGAGCGTGGCGATTTAATCAGTGTACCCGCTAATACACCGCATTGGTTTGATATGGGTGACGCGCCTAATTTTAAAACTATACGCTTTTTTACCCGCGCTGATGGCTGGGTTGCGCAATTCACCGGCAGCGCGATTGCCGAATCATTTCCTAGTTTCAACGAATATATGGCGTCATTACATGATTAAAGCAATAGTCACCGATATTGAAGGCACTACCTCGTCTTTATCGTTTGTTAAAGATATTTTATTTCCGTATGCGCGTGAGCACTTGGCTGAATTTGTCACTCGCAATTGCACGTTGCCCGAAGTTAAAGCCGCATTAGTTGAAGTCGAACAAATAGTAGGTAGGCCGTTAAGCTTAGAAGCCGCTATTGAACAACTCTTAGATTGGTCTGACCAAGACCAAAAGCTCACCCCGTTAAAAACCATACAAGGTCTCATCTGGTATGCTGGTTATCATCAAGGGCATTTCACCGGACACCTCTATTCTGATGCCGTAGCAGGCTTAAAGCATTGGCATGAACAAGGCTTAAAGCTCTATGTGTACTCGTCAGGTTCAGTCAATGCGCAAAAATTATTGTTTAGTCATACCGAGTGGGGCGATTTAACGCCTTTATTCTCTGGTTTTTTCGATACCCGTGTCGGTGCTAAACGCGAGACCTGCGCTTATCAAGCTATTGCAGAACAAATCAACTTACCCTCAGCAGATATTTTATTTTTATCCGACATTAAAGAAGAACTTGATGCGGCTAAAAACGCAGGTTTTGCCACTTATTGGTTAAAGCGTGAAGGCGAGCTCGATAGTGAACCGGCACATAAACAAGTAATTGATTTTTCTAATATCAAGCTAAATGATGCCAGTTAGAGTTTGAGAGAATCGATGCTTATTTTCGCTGATAAGCATCGATAAGAATTTGTTCAGCACTCATGCCTTGCTCCGATAATGCTTGCGCACGGCTAAGCGATAAACCTAAACCGTGGCCCTCACCTATGCCGGAAAAAACCCAGCCTGCTTGATCGGACGCCAAGGTAATCGTATCCGGACAAGAAGCTAGCTTTAATCGGCTTCTAAACACTTCACAACTTAAGGTTTCTTCTTGTTCGGCATAATAAAGATGAATCCAAATATCACCGGTTTTGCGGCGTTCTCGACGTATATCCTGTATCCAAGGTTCTGCTAATAACTGGGCTAGTTGCGCTTCTGACCAATAGGATTGCCAACGTTGCTCACCGCCTTTAGCAAAAGACAGCCAATGTGTATTAGTGTTATGCGCTAACTCAGTTAACTCGTCTAATAAATGGTTATCAACAGGCTCTATATCCGTATGATTAGGTTGTAGTGCGCCCATGAACACCATGCAATGAGTCGTATCGCATAAAGCGTTTACATCGCTATGTCGACGCTGGCCTTGCATACCGTTCCAAGCAATTACTGCACGCATCGCAGCACGTGCCGAACCGGTTAACGGCTGAGCTTCAGCACTTAAAACACCTTCGATATAACTAAACACGTCAGTAGTTAATACGAGTTGACCATTAGCCTGGTTTTCTAAAACGCCTTGGAAATAACGAACGCTACGGCTGCCATGACCATTGGCATCGACTCGGTATTGACCACATAGATTAAAACGAGTGTTTTGCGTGGTGAGCTCTGGACAATCCGTATCAACTTGCCAGCTTGCGCGCGACAGCAACGATAAAACATGCACACGCACATTTGCCTGTGACACTGGAAATGAGTCTTGCCATTGCTTTAATTGACTCACTGCCTCAGAAAGTAAACCTGCACCTCTAACACCTGCTTGTCTAAAAATAGCCAGATAAACCGGCTTAGGTGCTGGCCACGCTAAGGCCATTAAACCGAATAGCGGTTGTCCCGTCGCCGTACTTACGCTACCTGTTTTAACCATGACGTGCTGTTGTCGTATAACTTGCAGCAAATCCTCGGCATGTCCAGCTAAGGTTGAATCGGGTATTAACCCATTTTGGCTTAAACCTTGAAAATAATCCGGCTTTAATAGCAATGCTACGCGCAAACTTAATGCTAATTCCGGTAAGCTGGCTTGAATAGGAAATTCACCACTGCTTAAACGCTCACCTAACCATGCGCTAGGATTATCAGTGGTTGTACTCATCGAGTGTTTGGGTAACTGCTGGTGGGCAATCGGAGAAAGCAAGGTTTGATAAAGCATGTCGCTAAACTGTTCACGGCGTAACAATAATTTGTCAGTATCACTGGCAGCTAATTCGTGCCCTAACTCACTGCTATTAGCGCTAGCTAATGCGGCTGCAAAGGTAAGTT
Organism: uncultured Methylocucumis sp.; assembly: GCA_963923905.1. Taxonomy (GTDB): domain Bacteria; phylum Pseudomonadota; class Gammaproteobacteria; order Methylococcales; family Methylomonadaceae; genus Methylovulum. The sequence continues at coordinate 76 of CAWUNX010000030.1, read as the reverse complement.
TTAATAATGAACCCGGTGGCGTCACACTACGCCAATCACCGCCTGTCTCTTATACACATCTCCGAGCCCACGAGAC
>CAWUNX010000029.1:0-16787 GCA_963923905.1 uncultured Methylocucumis sp. | reverse complement strand
ATCGCAGCCTTACTCAATCATCAACTGCTTGGGATTAGACCTGCAAGCCCCGAAGTCTGGCCATCGCTATCGGGAATCGGGGACTTTTCTCAGGTCGTCTGGGCAGCTGGTGGGGATGGGTGAAAAAACCTACACGTGTAAGACAGGGTATTCAGGGTGCAGGATGCCGTAAATACATCCCTGTAGGCTTGATGGCAGCATCCCTGCTGCCAACACCCGCACCCTAAATACCCTGTCCCTGCTAAAGTGTGTAGCCCTTTTTAGCGTTTAGGTAATGAATCTATGCCTAAGTTAGCGAGAGCATCGGCTTTTTCATTGCCTTCGTTGCCTGAATGACCTTTTACCCATTGCCAGTCAATTTTATGCTTATTGGCAGCAGCATCTAAGCGCCGCCATAAATCTTCATTTTTAACTGGCGTTTTGCTCGCAGTGCGCCAGCCGCGTTGCTTCCAACCGGCTAGCCATTCGCTCATACCTTTAAGTACATAACTAGAATCACTGTAAAGAACGACTTGGCACGGTCTAGTGAGGGCTTCTAGACCTATGATAGCGGCCATTAATTCCATACGATTATTGGTAGTGTCTGCTTCGCCACCATACAGCTCTTTCTGTTGTCCTTTATAGCTGAGGATAACACCCCAGCCACCAGGGCCTGGGTTGCCTCGGCATGCGCCATCGGTATAAATGGTGACTATCTCGTTATTCATTGGGCGTTATTCATGACTATTGTTTTGTGCGGGTGAGCTAATCGAGTTAGCCAGTACTATGCCGGTGATTTCACTTTTAACCGGTGTTAGCGGAATTAGATTGTAACGGCGTTTTACCGCTTTAATTGCATACGCGGTAGATGTCAGCGAGCCGGCATAGGGAATTGCTTTGCCGTGCTTGGTTTTGACGGCATCAAGAAAAAATTCTGAAGCGGAGGTGACCTCAAAATTGAGCAGTTTAAGCCAGTCGAGTACCCGATTTCTGCCAATGAAATGCGCGCGCCAAGAATTAGAAAAGCGTTTTTCCCATAAATACATATAACGCACCCAAAAACTCCACGGATTAAAATTCATCACCAAAACAATGCCTTCGGGTTTTAATACGCGCTCGATTTCGCGCATAGTTTGAAAGCGATAATGGTCGAATTCCAGTAAATGCGGCACGATAATCATATCGACGCTATCGCTTTTTAACGGTAACCGATACGCTTTCGCTTGTATTTTTTGCGCACTAGCACAGCCTAGGAGCTTAGCGTCGAGAATAGTGTAATATTTATATAATGAGCAATCGACAAAATCCGTTTCAAAGCCTAAGCCACCAATTTGCAATACGGTTTGTTGGCAACTGACGGTAATAGAGCGTTGCAAAAACTCCGACTCAAGCTCTTTTAACAGCTTTCCGCGCGGGGTTTGATACCACGCAAATAAAAAATCTCGCTTCATAATTGGCTCATTGCAACATTATGTTGATGTTTTAGATGAAAAACAGGATACTAACCGCTTGTAAATAAACTACACTCTTAGGAATAAGATGATGCATGTTAATTTTAACAGGTCAACTTCAATTGTATTAATTTCACTGTCATTAGCCTTAGCAGGTTGTACAGAAACTGCACAAAAGCCAATTAATCTAAGTGATCAATTGCCAGGTGGCGACGAAGCACAAGAGCAAGATGGCTATTATCAAGGCTATTCTAGTGCAAAAAATCGACTAAAATTCGGTAAGCGTAGTAGCTCGTCGCAACATGCCACCGTTTGGGATCGACTACTATCGTTGTATTCGCTACCCGTGGTTGACCATTATCGAGTTGATAAAGCGGTTGATTGGTATTTACAGCATCCAGCAACCTTAGCCATTATTCAGCAACGCGCCGAGCCTTATTTGCACCACATTTTGGATGAAGTCGAGGCAAAAAATATCCCGGGTGAAATTGCTTTATTACCTGTGGTTGAAAGTGCATTTCAAGCGAATGCGTATTCACATGCGGATGCTTCAGGGCTTTGGCAATTTATTCCATCAACCGGTGAAGAATACGGCTTAGAGCAAAATGCGTGGTATGACGGTAGGCGTGATGTATACGCTTCGACTAAGGCCGCTACGACATATTTAAAAGAATTGAGTGAAAACTTTGATGGTGATTGGCTACTTGCGTTAGCCTCTTATAATTGCGGCAAAAACAAAGTGAGACGGTCTATTGAACATAACGAAAATAGAAACCTACCAACTGATTATTGGTCGCTTAATTTACCGCAAGAAACGGAAGATTATGTGCCACGGTTACTGGCCATTGCGAAGATTTTTGCTAATGCCGAACAATACAATATCAATTTAAGACACATACCGAATAAGCCGTATTTTGAAGTCGTCGATATTGATTCTCCGCTGGATTTACGTTTAGCAGCACAGCTAGCGAATACGCCTTATGATAAGTTTTTAAAGTTAAATCCAGGTTTTAATAAAGCATGTACCGCGCCTTATGGCCCGCATCGCTTATTAGTGCCTGTCGAACACGCACAAGCGTTTAAGCGTAATTTAGCGCAAGTCCCTCTTAGCGAACGCGTTGACTATGCTCAATTACAGCGTGTATCTGAGCCAGTAGCTAAGCGTGTTGAAGCTAAAAAGCCTGAGATTCCGCATAAGCCTGAACCACGCGCTATTGTTGAAGTGGCGCACAATACCCGTTATCAAGTAAAACCAGGCGAAACTTTATCGACGATTGCTTCAAGGCAACATACAACGATTGCTTCGTTGCGTGATGTAAACCACTTAAGAACAAACAGTGTTCGTTCAGGCACCTACCTACAAGTACCAAACACTGCAAAATCCACGTTTGCTAAAAAGACGGAAAGTTTACCAAAGCTAGCTAAAGTTCAGACGACAGGTAATCAAGTTTATACCGTTAAAAAAGGCGATACGGTTTGGAATATCTCGCAACGTTTTGCTGTGTCACCCAAAGAGTTGGCTGAATGGAATAAGCTAAATCCTAAGACCGGATTAATTTCAGGACGTAAATTAACGATTAAACCGTTTAATCCACAAATCGCATCTGCGTCGCCTTCTATACGCTTAATGCATTACACGGTAGGTAAAGGCGATACCTTGACGCAAATTGCAAGAAAATTCAATGTATCGGTGACTGATTTACAGAAATCTAACCGAGCTGTGCTAGGCAAGGGTTTGCAGTCAGGCCAGAAATTGAAAATTTTAGTGGACGGACGTCCATCCACTTAAATACCAAAAAGCTTGGGTTGTGCAACAACCCAAGCCGTGTCATTGCTTATTCAGAACGTTTGATAATCGGCGTAATGGATTCATCAGCAATCTTAATAGCGCGTAAGGCGCGTGGATCAAGCTTAGTCAACTGTAATTTTTCGGGCGAATCAATCATCACAGGAATTACGCTGACATAATTAAATGGCCGAACGCCATCGTCTGTTGTTCCAGCATTGGGCAAGTAAACTTGCGTCTCAAATGCATAAACCGGCTGTAAGTATTTACCATTGTTATCGAAATAAGCGATTTTAGTTTGTAAAAATTCAAATTGCGCGTTTTCACCAAATTCTTCATGAAGTTGTTGATTAGCTAATCTTATCGCTTCATCAAACGAATACATTTCGTTAGGGCTAATAGGTTTGCCTTCTGTATTTAATTCACGCCACTGTCTAGTTAAACCCAAAATTTCGCCTTCTTCACCAACATCAATAACAATTTTAGAGCCAGGGCCTATAACGGGCATATCGTTAATTACGCGTGAATAATTCAACGTGATGAGTTTATCGATGATAGCTCCGGGTTCTTTACCATCCGTTGACGTCATTCTTAAACCACCAACATGGATAAGGTTTAATTGGCTTTCATCCCTGGGTAATAATTTATTTTCTTCTAAAAATACATGCGCGGCTTTCATGGCTTCTTCGGTGCCAGGTAATTTAGGCGCGTAATCGCCTAAATAGCGCGCAAAATTACGGTGGAAGCGGATGTCGCCGGTTTTTAAATTCTGTTCAAAGCGTGTGTTAGGGTCTTTAGGTGAAACAAAACGAACCGTTTGGTCTCTGCCAGGCACTACAGTTTCCGGTGTTTCGCCAATATATGTTTTCATTAATGACAGAGAGGTATCGACAGGCACTGGGCGTGAGCTTTGGAATTGATACAACATTAAGCCTTCGGTAGTCGATGCAGCTTGAGTGTTCAGCGCGCTTAGGCTGCCAGCGATTAAAGCAATAGCTGAGAAAAGAGTCTTGAAATTCATGAGCGGTCTCCTAAATATGGGGTTAGATTAATATTGCCACCAGGTTTTCATACCAGCCGTACCGCCTGCCGGGTCAGCGGCATAAGCGCCTAAACGGTCATTTTCCGTCGAGGTGTACATAATCGCGCTGGCAAGACCAGGGTAAGGAGAGCCGTCACTGTTGTTGAAGTCTGGATAAAAATAACGCTCTTCGTTTACAGCATCAAACCATGATTGCCAAACGCCGCCATTGGCTTTGAGTTTATTGGCATAATTATTGGGAATGCCGTTATCAGAATTGCTTAAGGTGTGAAAGCCGACTAATTGATGCAAGCCTTGGAACATATTAGAGTAAGGTGACCACCAATCAGCATGTTCCGGTGCAGTGGTGACGGTATAACAAGACTCAATAATCATGAATTCTAAGTCACCGTTATTGGCTAAATCGCCATAAGCGGGTACGGTACGCAAATCAACGCCTTCACCTAAGCTTTGATCCGTTTGGATGTAATAATCGCTACCGTGGCCGGCGATGTAAGCTAAATCCATTTTATCGACATAAAACTGGTGCGAACTGTCCATGACGAAGGGTTTGTTGTAATAGTATTGCGTTTCTTTATAGCGATGACTGCCGATATTCTGCCAGCCTTGGAAATTTTTAATAAAATTCCAAACGTTGCGAACAAAACGTGATTCTGCTTTATCGACATAGCCGCCGATTTCTCGGTCGCCTGCATAAGTAGAGGTAGAGGCAAGAGCCAGGGTGGCTAGGCAAAGTCCAGTTACCAGCTTTTTTTGATTAGCTAACATAAATACGCTCCGATGGTTATGGGTGGTGGGTGGAAACTACGGGTACAGAATAACCCCGATAACGCCGGTAAAGATGTGATTGAATTACATGTCAGCCAGTGAAAAATCACTGAGATAACCCGATAAGCGAAGAGAATTTATTTAACTCACTGCTATTCGGTAAGAGACGTTATGAATGAGATGGAGGTTGTGATTTTAACTCACGATGTTGGCATAGTTTTTACGACTACAAACGTAAGGCGTAGGGTATTCAGCGCGCTAGAAACTAGCGGTGAATTAGGCGGCGATGCCATTATTCGTACATATTTTTTATGCTTCATAGCTTTTTTCCGTGTATTTTTATGTTTTTTTCTTCTATAACTAGCCGGTGTTACACGAGTATAGATATTTTTATACTCCGCCCAATTTGAAAACCGTAGTTTGACTGGTGGGCAAAAAATGTGTTTCTGATTCGACGCGGAGTATTCATTCTTGAAACGTTTTAGTACGACAACGATTACCAATTTTAAAATAGCATTAAAAATTAATTAGATACTACAATGCGATTATTTACTTGACATAGCTTTGGCGCTAACAAAACAATGGCTATTTTATTTATACCGATGACCTAAAACCAGAATAAGTCATAGTAGTGACTTTACTATTAAAATCGCTGACTCACTCCTTAGGAGGCATCAATGTCAACTCCATCGCCGTTAATAGCAAAACGCTGTGTTTTGCCTTCACTAACCGTTTTTTGTCAGGCCATTGCGTTGTCAACATTGACAGGGCAAGTCTTAGCCAACTCAGATTTACCAGAATTGTATAAAACGAATAAGGCCACTGTTAATAAGAAGTCATTAGCCGGTGCTTATCATTATCAAAAAAAATCAGTGAAAGTCGCTGATTTAACGCAGGCTTTTAAGAATCGAATTGAAATTAAATTTAGCCAAGCCAGCCATATTCGCCTTAAACAAGGCGTATTAAGCACCGATAATGCGCAAGCACAAGCTGACATAGACAAGCTTACCCAGTTATTGGCAACAACCCAACGCTATGCGCTAGTGCGTATGCATGATGTATCCGATGACGCTTTAGATGCTTTAAAAGCCCAGGGTGAGGCGAATACCGGTACAGCATTACCTGATTTGAAAACTTGGTTTTTTATTGTGGTTGACGTTTCGTCTGAACAAGCGCTGGCATTGCTGATTAATCAACTGAATGAATTAAGCATTGTGGATTATGCCACTAGCTCTAAGTTGCCTGCACCCGCGCCTGGTATGGATGCTGCAGAAGCGGCTGCGTTTAAGCTGTATTGGCAACAGTATGATACCGTGCCTTGGCCTGCTGCCAGCCAAGAGCGTGATAAAGTATTGCCCGTGACTTCTCCCAACTTGCCGAATACCGCTAAACCACCGGCGCCACATTCCCGCATTACTCCGCCAGCACCTAGCGATTATGTGGCTTTACAGGATTACCGCGAGACCGCGCCTATCGGTATTGATATGGATTATGTCAATGGCTTGTACTATGGCGCTGCCGGTTGGAATTGGGCGTATAGCGATGTTGAGTTTAGTTGGAATACCAGTCATCAAGACTTAACGAAACTAGCGGGTAATGTTTATGTGAATGGCGCGCCTAGTGCGTCGGCACAAGTCTGGCGCGATCATGGTACGGCGGTCATTGGCATTATTAGTAGTGACGATAACGGTTCTGGTACAACAGGTCTGGTTCAATATGCCGATGTACGTTTAGCGACGCATTCACCCGATTCAGGCTACAACCCGGCCGCCGCGATTAGCGCAGCAGCGAATCAATTTTGGGCCGGTGCGGTGATTTTATTAGAAATGCAAACCTATGCGAGTTTTGATTGCAATGGCTCGGATAGTGGCGATTCGTTGGTGCCGATAGAGTTTGAAGCATCGGCAAAAGACGCGATTAAAACCGCGACGGCCAGTGGTCGTATCGTAGTACAAGCGGCTGGAAATGGTAATTGTGATTTGGACTTAGCCGGTTTTAACAGCCTATTTAATCCCGATGACGCCAGCCAAGATTCAGGTGCGATTATTGTTGGCGCAGGTGAAAAATTAACGCGGAATAAGGCTTATTTTTCTACCTACGGCAGTCGTGTCGATACACATGCCGAAGGGGATTTTCAAATTTATACCACGGGTTATGGCGATTTATATAGCGCTGATGGCGAAAATAGCTGGTATACCTCGTCTTTTTCCGGTACATCAGGTGCTTCGCCGATAGTTACCAGTGCAGCGATTTCATTATCCAGTTTATTATGGGAATATCACGGCTCTTATTGGGACCCTAAAGAAATGCGCGCAGTATTACGGCGTGAAGGCACTCCGCAGCAAGGTGGTGGACATATAGGCCCTAGACCGGATTTACGCAAGCATGTCGAATCTATGGTAAACCGGCATTTACAATTACAATCGGCTGATTTTGATGGCGATGGCAGAACTGATTATGCGGTGTTTCGGCCTGCGAGTGGGCGCTGGTATATTCGCTATGCCACAGGGAAAACTGAAAAAATACGCTGGGGTAAAAAAGGCGATATACCCGCCCCGGCTGATGTAACCGGTGATAGCCGTGCTGAGTTAATCGTATTTAGACCTAGCAACGGTACTTGGTATATCTATAGCTGGGATCCGCTCAAAGCTTTTAGACCGATAGCGTGGGGACAAAACGGCGACCTTCCTGTGCCTTTGGATTATAACGGCGATGGTAAAGCCGAGTTAGCCGTGTATCGTCGACGTGCAGATGAACAATCCTATAGTCATTGGTATATTCGTTATTCAAGCAAAGCCAGCGAAGATATTATTTGGGGTGAAGTGTCTGACACGCCGATAGCTCGGGACATGGATGGCGATGGTCGCGATGATTTACTGGTATTCCGAGGCACGACGGGCGAATGGTGGCTACGCTATAGCGCAACGGGCGCTAGTCAAACCATAAGCTGGGGTCAATGGGGCGATATTCCATTGACCTATAAAGATAAACAAAGCCGCTGGAATATTGCTGTTTGGCGTCCTAGCAACGCGACGTTTTATGCGAAAAACATCACTACCGGCGGCAGCAACGCTGTGCAATGGGGCGAGCCAGGCGATGTGCCTAGATTTGGCGATACTAATGGTAATGGTCAAGATGAATATATCGTTTGGCGTCCCAGCACAGGATTATGGTGGAATTTAACAACAGGAAAGACGGTACATTGGGGAATACCCGGTGATTTAGTCATGGCAAAATAATCAGGGTGATATTTGCGGGTTTGCTACTTAGGTCTGATAGGCGTTAAACTCCCGTCAGGTTTAGATTGCATCGGTGTATGTTTCATGTTAGCAATGAGATTTCTAGCGACTAGAATATGTAATAATATCATTAAAACAATCATCGCTAATCGGAAAACACACCGATTAGCGTGTTTTTCTATGATACAGGGAAAAGTGTTTATTTTATGTTGGGCGTTCTGGAGGTGTTTGTATGGGGTCTTGTTGTGACAATAACTGTGCAATTGAAAACTTGCGAGAAAAGCAGCGTGGCACGCTTAAGATCGTCCTTGGTGTAAATACTGTCATGTTCATCGTTATAGCTGTTGCCGCGTTCTACGGGAAGTCTACAGCCTTACTTTCAGATAGTCTGGATAACTTCGGTGATGCTCTGACGTATGGCTTGAGTTTGTATGCAGTTCCCCAAGGTACTACCGCAAAAGCAAAAGTGGCTTTGTTCAAAGGTGGGTTAATCTTGATCGGTGCGTGTGTGGTTCTTGTACAAATCATTCAGCGGCTAGTTGTTCCGGTGTTGCCCTCCTTCGAGGTTATGGGTACTTTCAGCTTAATGGGTTTAGTTGCAAATTCTCTGTGCCTCTTCCTGCTTTGGAAGCACAGACAAGAAGATATAAACATGAGTTCTGTATGGGAGTGTTCAAGAAATGACATTGCGTCAAATCTATCTGTATTTATTGCAGCAGGTGCGGTTTGGTTTTTTGAGTCAGGGTGGTCGGACATTCTTGTGGCATCGTGTCTTGTTTTGTTGCTGTTCTGTTCTTCTTTTCGTGTTCTTAGCTCAGCACTCAAGGAGCTACATTCAGCTCGGTAGGACGCGGCGAGACGACGGGATCGTTCGTGACGGTGCCGTGAATTCTACATGTTTACGCCGCTCTCGCTTGGTTTTTTGCTTAAGTAGCTTATGATATGAGCTAGTCAATAGTAAGGCGTCGCCATTTCTGCTACGCTCTATAAGCCTGTTTAGCTTTACGTTTAACAAAATCGTAACTACCTAACTCCCTACCAACACTAAAAAAATTGCTGAGAAATCGTGATATTTGTGGTTGCGTGGCAACGTGGTTCTAAAGCAGGCTGCTGTTTTTACCATCAACCCATGTCGCAATGACGTTCATGAGCTTATTAAGTCAATAATACAAACAACCCCAGAGGAGAAGTCCTTATGCCCTATTTGCAAGTGAATACCAACCAATCTGTTACCGATGAGTTAAGTCAGCAATTACTGCAAGAACTGTCTGCCGTTGTGGTAAAGTCAACCGGTAAGCCTGAGCGCTATGTGATGGTTCAGGTCAATAGCGGCCAAACCATGTGTTTTGGTGGTTCAACCGCACCTTTAGCGTATTTAGAATGTAAGAGTATAGGCTTAAGTCCTCTGCAAGCTAAAGCCTTGTCGGCGGTACTCTCTGAGGTGTTAATGACTCAATTAAGCCTTAATGCGGATAGGATTTATATAGAGTTTAGCAATTGCCCGGGTGAATATTGGGGTTGGAATAAATCAACGTTTGCTTAATCGAGTTCTACAAATGAGCAGGTTAAGCGAATCTTTGATACCCGATGTGGTCTGTATCGGTCATGCCAGTTATGACTTAATTTTTTCTGTTAACCACCATCCTGCGGCGGACGAAAAAACTACCGCACAGCAGTTCTTAGCCTGTGGAGGCGGGCCTGCGGCTAATGCGGCAGTTGTCATCGCGCGTTTAGGTTTTAACGCGGCATTTTCCGGTTATTTAGGCCAAGATTTATATGGTGATAGCCATGTGCAAGAGTTTATTAAGGAAGGGGTAAACACAATCTTGCTGGTGCGTGGTTCTATGCCTACGCCTGTGTCGGTGGTTTGGGTTAAGCCAGACGGCCAACGGGCATTGGTTAATTATAAAGGTGACACAATAGCGTTAGCAGAAACGGCAGTGGACTATCGGCAGATTTCGGCAAAAGCGGTGTTGTTTGACGGGCATGAGCCCCATTTAGCATTAAAATTCTTGCAACAACAGCCGCAGATTCCATCGATTTTGGATGCCGGTTCGGTTCATGCAGGAACGCTAGCATTAATCGATAAATGCCAGTATTTAGTGTGCTCAGAAAAATTTGCCCAGCAATATGCCGGTGATGTGTCAGTAGCGCTGGCACGCTTAGCGGAGCTAGCACCGGTTGTTGTGATAACGTTAGGCGAGAAAGGCTTGATTTGGCAACGTGGCGCAGAAACAGGCCGACTCAATGCGCCAACGGTTAATGCAGTTGACAGCACGGGTGCGGGCGATGCCTTTCATGGTGCGTTTGCTGCCGGTGTCGCACAGCAGTTAGCTTGGCAAGAGCTATTAGTTTATGCCAGTGTCGCTGGCGCATATTGTTGTACGCAAACCGGTGCTAGACCGGGTATGCCTAATCGGCAACAACATAGCGCGTTAGCACAGATGTTTTGCGCGCATTGGCTAACAGACTGATATACTGCGCGCTGCTAAATTTTCTACCTGCGGAATCCCTATGACTCAACAAGATATTTTTAACTTAATTGTCGCTCATACGCGTGAAATCATGCCCGGCTTAGACCAGCATAGCTTTAAGCCCGAGGATCGCTTAGCCGATTTAGGCGCTAATTCTATTGACCGTGCTGATATTGTCATGATGACACTAGAGGCTTTATCTTTACGCATTCCTTTAGTCGAATTGGCTAATGCTAGAAATATTGGTGAATTAAGTGCGTTGCTAGCTGCTAAAAGCGCTTAAACTAGCGATGATTATTTCCGGTGTGGGCGTCGTCTCGGCTATAGGTCAAGGACAAACGGCGTTTAGCGAGGCATTGCTTGCAGGACGCTCAAATTTTGCTGTGATGCGAAGGCCGGGTCGGCAATTCACAGAAGCCGGTCAACAAAGCCAATTTATCGGCGCTGAACTGGCCGACTTGCCTGTGTTGCCCAATATGCCACGCACTATTTCATTATCAGCTCACGCGGCTTTGCTTGCAGTTAATGAAGCTTGGCAAGATGCTAATTTGAACAGCATTGAGCCAGAGCGTATCGGTTTAATCGTGGGCGGTTCTAATTTTCAACAACGTGAATTAACGTTAGTGCATGATAACTATCACGCGCGAACCGCATTTATTAAACCTGGCTATGCGATGACATTTATGGATACCGATGTTTGTGCGCTGTTAAGCGACTATTTCGGTATTAAAGGCATGGCGTATACGGTTGGTGGGGCTTCGGCCAGTGGTCAATTGGCATTGATTCAAGCGTTAACCCTGGTTGCCTCTAAACAAGTGGAGGTGGCGATTGTGGTCGGTGCGTTAATGGATTTATCGTATTGGGAATGTCAAAGCTTCTCAAGCTTAGGCGCGATGGGTTCGAGGCGTTTTGCTGATGCGCCGTTATTAGCCAGTAGACCTTGCGATCAGCAACGCGATGGCTTTATTTTCGGCGAGGCGTGTGCCGCTGTAGTTGTTGAAAGCGCGGATGCGGCTTCCCGTTTAACCGTAACGCCTTACGCGCAAGTATTGGCTAGCTCGGTTATTATGGATGCTAACCGTACTACGCAACCTAATTTAGCGAGCGAGATTAAAGTCGTGCAAAACACCTTAGCACAAGCAGGGTTAACGGCGACCGATATTGATTATGTTAAACCACATGCGTCAGGTTCGGTTTTAGGTGATGCGACTGAAATCGATGCTTTAACGGCGCTGGGCTTACAACATGCGTATATTAATACAGGCAAATCGGTGTTTGGGCATGGGCTAAGTGCCGCTGGGCTGATTGAAGTGGTTGCTACATTAATACAAATGCGTACTGGCCTCTTGCATCCTAGCTTAAATTTAGCGCATCCTATTAATCCCGAATTTAATTGGGTGCAAAACACCGCTATTCGCCATGATATTCAAAACGCGCTGTGCTTAAGCTTAGGTTTTGGCGGCATTAATACGGCGTTATGTCTTAAACGATGGTAATTCCAATGAAAAACACACTTTTAATCATATTACTGGGCCTAAACCTATTGCTGTCAGCCTGCGGTCATCCTGGTCCACTATATCTACCGGAGCATTCCGCACCGGCGACAACCCCTGAGAAAAAATAATACAACATGGACGCTTTTACTTATCAAGCCAATAAACTGTATGTCGAAAATACTGCCGTAGAAACACTGGTTGAACAGTACGGTAGCCCTTGTTATATCTATTCTAAAACCGCGCTCATCGAACGTTTTCAAGCCTTTGACCAAGCATTTGGTACGCAGCCGCATTTAATTTGTTATGCGGTTAAAGCCAACTCGAATTTAGCCTTATTAAATGTCTTAGCTCAATTAGGTTCAGGTTTTGATATTGTGTCGTTAGGCGAGCTTAAACGGGTATTAGCCGCAGGTGGACTGGCGAGTAAAACGGTATTTTCGGGGGTAGGCAAGCGTGAAGATGAGATTCGTAGCGCGCTGGAACTTGGCATTAAATGTTTTAATGTTGAAGTTAGCGCTGAATTAGACCGGATAAACCGTATTGCTGCCGAGCTTGGCGTGATTGCGCCGGTATCGTTTCGGGTCAATCCTGATGTTGATGCTAAAACTCATCCTTATATTTCAACCGGTTTGAAAGAAAACAAATTTGGCATTGAGATTCATCAAGCATTACTCGAATACCAACGTGCTGCCGCTATGCCAAATATTAAAATTGTTGGTATTGATTGTCATATTGGCTCGCAACTCACCGATATTGCGCCCTTTTTAGCGGCATTGGAAAAATTATTAGCTTTAGTCGAGCAATTAAGTGCAGTGGGCATTGACTTAGAGCATATTGATTTAGGCGGCGGCCTGGGTATTTGTTATAACCAAGAACAAGCGCCAGAGCCAGCCGAGTATATTCAAGCGCTGTTAAGGCGATTGGCTAACCCGAACTACACAGTGTTGCTAGAGCCGGGTCGTGCGATTGTCGGTAATGCGGGGATTTTGGTAACACGTGTTGAATACCTAAAGCCTACCGAGCATAAGAATTTTGCCATTGTTGATGCGGCGATGAACGATTTAATTCGTCCGTCGTTATACAGTGCCTGGCAGAATATTATCCCCGTGGATAAAAGCAGGGCAGGGGATGAGCAGGTTTGGGATATTGTCGGGCCGGTTTGTGAAACTGGCGATTTTCTGGGTAAGAATAGAGTATTAGCGCTGAAACCGGGCGATTTATTAGCCATTTGTTCGGCTGGCGCGTATGGTTTTAGCATGAGTTCGCAATATAATTCCAGACCGCGCGTTGCTGAAATCATGGTGCAAGGCGATAAAGCGCAATTAATCAGAGCGAGAGAGACCATAGAACAACTGTGGTTAGGTGAGCAGTTAATGGTTTAACCTAGGATTATTGGGTAGTGAGATGTACGTTACATATTGACGCTAAAAACAACATGTTATAGGAGTTTACAATGAAAAATAAATACTGTTATTTACTTTCAAGTTCAGCTATATGTCTATTAGCTATGAGCAGTGCTTACGCGCAATACCCAAAAACGCAGCATTCTATTGAGCAGTGTTTACATGCCGCCCTCGCTGAGAAAAACGGCGGCGTGGTCAAAGTTGAATTAAAGATAGAAAACAACATACCGGTTTATGAGTTTGATATTGAAACAGCCGATGGCAAGGCCTGGGATATAGAATGCAATACGCAAACTGGAAAAATTACTGAAATAGAGCAAGAGGTTAGCAGTGCTGAGGATGCCTTGTTTAAAGCAAAATTAAAAATTACCGAACAAGAGGCACGAAAAATCGCGTTGGCTAAATATCCTGGCGATATTGTAGAAGTCGAATATGAAATTGAACCCGATGGTAAAGCGTCTTACGAGTTTGACATTAAGACTAAAGACGGCAAAGAAATGAAAGTGGAAGTCGATGCGACGTCAGGTGAAATCGTCGAAGCGAATAGCGAGCTTTATCAAGTCGGCAAGGAATAACGTCTTTAGTTGAAAATACGCCCAGCGTTGCGCATTTGCTTAAATAATTGCTGCCAATAGCTATGACTTTGCTGTTGGCGCAAACAGCGCAAATAACGCACGCGTTGGGCTTGGTCTAAGCGTGTTTGAATGACCGGTATTAAGCCTTCCTCAATATTATAAGGCGGCAAATCCGCTTTAAGACAAACCGGTACGACGTCAGTTAACGCCAATTTTAAATCCTCCGCAATCGCGATACAGGCTAAACGAATAGTTTGCGCTTTGATTGAGTTGAGTGATTCAAGGTTATAAGGCGGCTGCCATTCACGTACAGGGCGTAATAGGTCAATATGGGTGGCGACCGCTAAGATGACAGGTAATGTTCGGTTTGCGAGCTTAGTTTGGTAATGGTTGCGAATAGCCTGCAACAACTCGGCATCAGCCTGGCGCGTAGCTTGTGCCGCGTTGCAAACCAGCAAAATCAAATCGACTGTTTCCGAGGCTTTTTGTAGTGATGCCAATGGCTTATCGGACAACTGGTCAAAACCAGCGCTATCTAAAATAATGGCTTGCTCAAGGCCTTCCCGTTTCAGTACATACGGATTAATACCTGTCGTCGTTGGTAATAAATCAACAGCACTAGTTAACTCGCCAAATAACGCATTAAGCAAGCTCGATTTACCGCTGCTGATTTGGCCTAACAGCAGAATTCTAAACGGCTCTATGGTTTGGTTATCTTGAAAGGTCTCTATATCTGTTTGTGACTGAGACGTTAACCGCTCTATCGGCGAAATATCTTCTAAGGTTAACTGGCCGCTATACAATTGAATCGCATACAGGCCTAGCTTATCGATATAGGCATTCACTAAGCGTTTAGCGACTTCTTGCTTCACCACGTCAAGTCCTTTGCCTAGTAACACACTGCGTGCTTTGGCTAAGGCAGCGCCGGGCCAGTTAAACAACCAGCTACCGACATCAAAAAACGAACGCACTGTATTAATCGAGTTCAGCGTTTGTTTAGCCCGCAACAAATCACCTAGCGTAATCGCATGACTACCTGGAATGTTATCTAATACCTCCCTCTGTAAATCTTCACACACCAGCGTGATAAGTTTTAGCAAATACGGTAAAGGAAATTCCAACAATGGAAACCGCGAATGCGCGTAAAACTGTCGTGCGACGGTCACTAACACCTCGTTGCTTAACGTTAATAACAAACTAGGTTTATCGAACAATTGCGCGTCTTGTTGCCAACGGCTTCGCACGCTTTCTAAGGCTTGCCAGGCGAGTTGCTCGCGCTCAAGGTCATTGACTGGGTTAGGTGTGGCTAGAGATTCTATGTTTAGGCGTTGTTGTGCGTGTTTATGCATAAGCAACAGCGCATAAGCCAGCGCAAAATGCGCAGAGACGATACTCATGCCATAAAGTAGCCAGCCTTTTAGCCATAACCAATAACCGCCTAAGCCTATTAAAGCCAGAAAAGGCAAGATTAAAATAATAGCAATGGCGATGCTAAGACGAGTGAAAGGTAACATTATGGGCTCTGCCGTTGTTTTAACACTTGATACGCTTCCTGCATCGCGTGTTGATAAGCGTGTTTTATTGCGGCGGGTTCGGGTAATGCGCCGCGTTTAACACTGTGTAAATAAACGCAAAATGCGCGGCATAACGCATACGTCATCGCACCAGAGTACACGCCTGCTATCGACCAGCCATAACCGGGGACAAATTTCACTAATTCTCTGCCTAATAAGCCTAAAACAACGCCAGAGCCTAGCAAAGTTGCAAACTCTGAATACAAACGCTTGGTTAAGCTTAAGCCATACATCGATGCAATGCTATGAAACGCCTTGGCTTGTACCGATAAGACCAAAGGTAAACCGGCGATGGGTATTGCGCCTAAGCCAATATTTAATAAGGAAAAACTTAAAATATGTGGCTGCGCTTGATGGGCATGAAAATCTAATAAGGCATCGTAATGAGCGCTATTGCGTAATAGACTTAACAGGGTTTTAGGTAAACAGCGTTCTAACGTATCCCAAAATGCATCTAAGCCATAATAGACTGGCTGGAAACCGTCTTCAGGTAAGGTAAAATCTAATGCGACAAAATGCACTGGCAGGCCATCAAACCAAGCCCGCTGATGCCATAACGCCCGTGCCAAATCATGCGGTACGCTATCGGGAAAAGGTGTCGTGTGATAAGGATACGGTTGTATATGTTGTGTATCCAGTTGTGGATACGCTTCGTGTAACGCTGATTGTACGACGATGATTGGCCAGTCCTTATGCTCAGCATGAATCGTTTTTACAGCTTTTACTACGTCAAACTGAGCCATATCTAATGCGCGCATGACCACGATTAACACATGGGCTTGCTCGGCGCACCAGGCCAAATCTTCGCTAGGTTCATACGCGCTCTCACCCAAACCTCGTGTATCTAAAAAGCGGATTAATGGATGGCTAGCTGACGGAAAATCATAAAAGCGCGAGCTTTGCGTACACGCTTGAAAGCCGTTGCCAATTTCAGCGGCATTATTGCCGGTTAACCCTCGAATAATCTGTCTCTTATACACATCTGACGCTGCCGACGATA
>CAWUNX010000028.1:0-16923 GCA_963923905.1 uncultured Methylocucumis sp. | reverse complement strand
AACTATGCTCTAACACTAAACGCTGGTGCGGGTGCATCGCGTTAGCCTCTAGCGGCGAGAGCATAAAAAACAACGCATCAAAAGCGTCTTTGCCATTAATTAAACCACCGCGCCTAGTGCCGGTAAATTCCGGCGGCAACTCACTAACACCGTCTTGACCTGATAATAATAACTGCCAAAACGCCTCTATATCATCAGCCCCTGGAATACAGGCCGACATACCAATAACAGCGATTCGCTCATCAGGCGTTGTTAGCGGTTTATTTAAGCGGGTTTTGCTTAACTCTTGTGTGTTAACAGATATTGTCGAACTAACCGCTGGCGACAATGTTACGCTGTGTTGGGCTAATTGGTCTTGGTAGTTGTTGACTAAATATTGGCTTAATAACGCCGCTGTTGTGTAATCAAAGATAATCGCCGTATTTAAATTTAATCCTAACGCGTGGTTAATATCGGCGACAAAGTTCACACCTAAAATCGAATCAATACCTAAATCAGAAAAGGTTTGCTCACTCGTTAGCTCGGAGCTAGGCAGTTTTAAGCTCGTCGCTAAGGCGGTTAACACGATACTATTAACGTATTCGAGTAGCGAAGTGGGCGCATGGGCTGGCTGTTGCGCTGATTGATGAACTGGCTTCAGCTTGTTAATTGTTGACGGCGAGCGTTGCGCAACAGGTGCAGTTGGCGTTATTGCGCGTTGTTTAAGCAAACCATCGCTAGTCGCCATGATAATTTGCTGACCAAACACAATCGCGTCGGCAACCGGTAAACTAGGCTGGTTAAACCCTTGCTCAGACAATACCTGTAACCAACGTTGTTCGGTCAGTAACGGTGAGCCAGGAATTCTAAGCGCCGCATCGTGATAACGCCACCAACCATCTAATAAGCCAAACGTTAATGTACTTAACGTAATTTTGCGGCAATTTTCATTAATCAATAACAAACCGTTTTGCACTAATAATTGCTTAGCATGGAACACGCTTTGGCTAATGTCTTGCGTGGCATGTAGCACATTAGTCGCAATAACGATATCGTAAACGCCTAAAGCAAGGCCTTGCGTGTCGGGAGCTTGCTCAATATTGAATAACTGGCTGCGTAAAAAGGGATAATCGTGACTGAATTGCTGCTCGCCATGCGTTAAAAAGGCTTTAGAGACATCGGTGTACAGATATTCTGCGATATGTGCACTAAACGGTTTTAATGCGGGTAACACCTTAAGCGTAGTACCACCGGTTCCGGCACCGATTTCTAACACACGTAACCGCACATCGGGCTGGTAAGCTATGCGTTGGGCAATATAGTCGCGTACTAACTCAGCCAAGGCTTGATTAAAATAATCAACTACGGGATTTTCGCTGTATAAGGTTTGCACCGTGCCGAGTTCTGATTTAGCAAATAAAATATCGGTTGCATCAACTTCACCACGCAAAATAGCAGGTAGGTTTTTTAAGCAAGTATCTGCGAGTGCCAAGGCCGATTGCATATCAGAATACGCTTGCCATGATAAGTTTAATGCCGCCCATTCCTGCCAGGCTTGTGCAGAGCTTATGTCTGTATGCTCTAAACCGCTATCCGCTAACAAACGCGATGCTTCTGCTAACCAGCGCTGGTATTTGGCTAATGCCGTATCGCCTAGCGTGCGTAATTGCACGGCTAATAATTTCACTAAACAGGCATCGAACTCATACCAACGCTGAGCTAAGCCTTCGTGCTCAGGCATGACGACGGTTAAACCGTTTACTGGGTAGTGATAAGGCGGTGTATAGCGAGCGGGAACTATCATCTCGTCATTTACCCGCATCAATTGGCGTACCGGTTCAGATGCGCGCATACAAACACATTGCTGCATGAGGCCGCGCGCAAGTGCTGCGCAAAAACGCTTAAAGGCTAAACAGCCTTCAGCATCGCTTAATGCAGCGATATTCGATAATAATCCGGTTTCAGCAAATGAAGCCTGCCAAAAGCCCCAGTTGATAACGCCTACCGGAAAGCTCGCTTGCTGAGTCAGGCTTAGTGCATAGCTATCGGCATAACAAATACCGGTGGCATATGCAGGTAATTTAGCCGCACCGGAAAACGCGAAAGCTTGCCCGGATGAAAAATACACTAAAAAATCCAGCGCTTGGTGTTGTAACACCTGATAAAAATGACGGCTACCGGAAATTTTTAACTGTAATTGTTGATAAAACTCAGCTTCACTTAATTGGCTTAAGCTGTTTTCTTGCGTTAAATCTAAACCAGAAAATACTGCGCCATTAAGCACTGGATATACTTGACGCACGGTTTGCAAAGCTGCTGTTAGCGATGCTAAATCCGTGGCGTCGGCAGTCACGTAAAACGGTTTTTTACCTGTAAACGTGTTTAATTTTGCTAATATGGCGTCAGAAGTTGCAGCTTGGCGGCCTAACCAAATGACCTCGGCATCGTATTCGGCGATTAAATAACGCGTGACTGCCATGCCTATCGTGCCGCTACCGCCTAAAATCAAATACACACCTCGCTGTTTAAATCCAGGCGCCGTTAACGTATCTGTGGCAAAAGGGATGAAAGCTTGGCGATAACGCTTGCCTGCTTTTAGCTTGATTAATTCACCTCTATCAGAGGCTGGCTCGCGCCACAGTTGCTCTGGCAATAACTGACAAAGCGCAGGCTCATTCACCTCATCAGCGCAAAGGTCTATATTACGGACTAAAAACCGATGTTCGCTTTGCGCTAAGGCATAACCTAAACCTATGCAACCAGCACCATTCGCGTTTATCGTTTGCCCTACAAAACCGGTATGATTAATGCCAATGACATAAAATGCTATCACCTGTCGGTTATTCGTTAAGGCTTTTAACCGTTGGCTTAGCCTAAATAACGTTAATTCATCGTGATAACAAGCCTCGCCACTTGCGATGAAATAAACCGTATCAATGTGTTCGACATGTGTTAAATCTAGTTCATGACGACTAGGATTAACCTCAACAAGTACTACCTGCGTCTGTGGATAATGGATTTGATAGGCATTACACAAGGCTTGAACTAACGGAGTTGCACTGGTTGCAACAATAATGGCGTTCTGAGCAGGGGGATTAATAACATGGGGTTCAGCGCATACTTGCCAACGCGGTAAATAACTAAATCCATCAAAACGCTGTGCAGGCTGAGCTAATGCGACCGAATAGCTTAAACCCATTAGCCGTAACACGATTTCACCCGTTAGCGACCATAGCTCCACATTAACCGAATGGTCGTCATTATGGCTGACATGCGCTTTAACAGCGTTTACTTCAGGTGCAAACCAGAGTAATTCGGCAAAGCCCTGTAGCGTGACAGGCTTATCGGACAAACTGGCAACAACTTGGGTTAATAATTCAAGCTGGGTGCGCCAAGCCGGTTTAGCCACATCATCAACAAGCATCAAGCGATTGTCAGCGTCAATAGGGCTTAATTCATCAGTGACAAAAAGATTCGCGTCAGCAGTAAACAGTTTATTAGTAGCGTTAGCAATACAACAACTTAAACCCTCTTCAACGCTAATCTCTATGGTTATAACGTTATCGTTGCCAGGCTCTGCGTGAGAATGCGGCCTGAACCACTGAGCCGAAGCTAAACGTAACAGACTCCCACGTTGGGCTTGGGGCAAAGCTTGAGTTAATGCAATGCCAGCCATCATAGGCAACGCAACGGATACTAGGCTGTTTTGATTAAAAAACCATTCCATACCGGTAAATGCCGACTCATAGCGCTGAGCGGTTAAGTCCGATACGTTTTTTTGCACTAACTCATGGATAATACCTTGTGTACGCGCTTTAGCACTTGCCCAATATCTGGTTTCAGCAAAAGGATACGTTGGCAAGCGTAACCGCTGCGGCTTGGTTTCACCATAAAATAGTGTCCAATCAATGACCGCACCTTGTACCCATAGCTCGGCAAGTTTGTGCAATTTAGCTTTGCGAATCCATTGCAACATCATCGCTCGGCTGTCTTCATCATCGGTTAACCAATGCAAGTGTTGGCTGACGGGTTGCGCCCCGCTATACCACGTATTTAGCCCATACTCATCGACCAGCGTTGCCTGTAATAAGGTTTGTAATTGCTGAACCGTTTCAACGAGATAAATACGTCTAATCGGCAACGCCGCGCGACCAGTTTGTAAGGTATATGCCAGTTCGGTAAGCGCTACGTCGTCGTGTAACTCAATAAAAGCCAGTAACAGTTGTATTTGCCTGTGTAACGCTTCAGGAGTTTTTGCCGATAACGGTACTAAAACGGGGTTAAGTACATCATCGGAGCGAGGTAATGCGGGATATTCCCTGACCACTAAATGCGCATTGGTGCCACTATGACCAAACGAATTCAATGCGGCGGTGAATAAACCGCAGCCAGGACAAGGCAAAGGCCTGGGTTCACGCTCAAGCACTAACGCCGAACCAGCTAGTTCCAATAAGGGATTCGCTTGCTGAAAATGTAATAAGCCCGGCAGCAGCTTATAACGCATAGACAATAAAATCTTGATTAAGCCAATAACACCGGCTGCGGCTGAAGTATGACCAATAAACGCTTTGGCAGAGCCTAAGACACAAAAATCTGTTTTGTCGGTATAGCGTTTAAACATCCGCGCTAAGGCATTAGCTTCTACCGGATCACCTAACTTAGTCGCCGTACCATGCGCCTCAACATAACTAATCGATTCGGGATTGATTTGATAACGTTGATAAACTGATTCCATTAACGCTTGTTGCGCCGCGCCATTCGGTGCCGTCATGCCATTGCTAGCGCCGTCTTGGTTAATACCGCTGCCTATGATGACTCCAGCGATTAAATCACCATCAGCTTCAGCATCGGCTAAGCGTTTTAACACGACTACACCGACACCTTCAGAGAGTACTGTACCGTTAGCTGAAGCATCGAAACTATGGCATTGTCCTGTCGGTGATAACATACCCGAAGCGGCTAACACGCTTAAACCACTTTGCGACATACCCGCATAGACACCACCGGCTAATACCATATCGCACTCGTGCCGACGCAGACTTTCACAGCCTAAATGCAATGCCACCCCTGAAGATGAACAACCGGTATTCACCACTAAGGCAGGGCCAGTTAGATTTAAAAAATACGCTAAACGCGCAGCAATGGTTGCATCTGAAGAGCCAGTAAACGATTCGTGGAAATACCCCGTAGGCTCAGCACCGATAAATAAACCGACGTTACATCCATCTAGGCTTTTAGGATTAATACCGGCATCTTCTAATGCCCGCCAGCTTTCTTGCAATATCAAGCGCTGATGCGGATTCATCGATTCTGCTTCGCGTGGTGCGATATTAAAAAATTTAGCATCAAAACATGCGCGCTTAGTCAGCACACCACCGTAGCGATAAACCTGCTCCGACTGATACCCGGGTGGTAAATCCCAATACTCTGCGGGCAGCTCGCTAATGGCATCTACGCCATTGATTAAATTTTGCCAAAATTGGACTACGGTTTCGGCACCGGGAAACTGCCCAGACATGCCGATAATCGCGATATATTCGGGATTGGTCTCTTGGGCGTTGTTGGTGATTGGTTTTACATGCTTAGGCGGCGGATTTTCTGCAATCGATGATTTGGCATCTGTTTTATAAGTCGCAACAATATAATCGGCTAAACGCAGTATTGAGCTATGATTGAAAATAATCGCTGTATTCATAACAATGCCTAGCGCATTGTTAATCGCTTTAACAAAACCAGCACCTAAAATCGAATCAATACCATAGTCAGAGAAGGCTTGATCGAGTTCTAATACATGTACCGGCAGTTTTAATGTGGTCGATAAGGCTTGTTGAATGACGGTAATAACATGCTCGCGCGCGTGTTCTTTGCACTCGTTGGCTATCTGCTGTTCGCTAGATTTAGTGTTAGCGTTTAAAGTAGGTTGTACTGTAGGTGTTTGCGCCTGATAAGCTCTCAATAAGCCATCGCTTTCCGCGATAAACACTTGTTGGCCTAAACATTGCGCTTGCGGTTTAGGCAATACCACACGGCTAAAGCCTTGTTGTTTTAGGACTGTTTGCCAGCTTTCAGGACTTAGTAACGGTGAGCCTGGAATGCGTAACTCAGGGTCTTGATAACGCCACCAGCCGTCTAATAAACCAAAAGTCAATAAACCTAACACGGTTTTTTGTATGCCTTCATTGAGGATTAACAAACCATGTTGTTTAATGACCGCATGAACATGACTTAAGGTTGGCCGGATAGCTTGCGTGGCATGTAACACATTCGTCGCTAACGCAAAATCATACGCCCCCAGTGCTATACCTGCCTCAGTCGGTGCTTGCTCAACATTCCATGTGTGATAGCGTAAAAACGGCGCATCTTGACCATAACGTTGTTCGGCGTGTAATAAAAAGGCTTTGGAAATATCGGTATAACAATATTCTTCAATAGCATGGCTATATGGCGCTAAAGCGGGTAACACCATAGCCGTCGTACCACCAGTACCCGCCCCTATTTCTATGATGCGAATCTTCGCATTCGCATCCGACTTTAAGCGCTGTTCAACTCCACGCACTAGCCAATCGGCAACAATGCGATTGAAATAATCGACAACCGCATTTTGTTGATACATATATTCAACATTAGCGACCGATGATTCTGGAAATATCACCTCTGTTGCGGGTAAACGCCCCGTTAAAATATCAGGTAATTGTTGTAAGCACGCGGTAACCAGACGTACCGACAACGTTAAATCAGGGATTTGCAGATAATCTTGCTGCTGCGTAGCCCACGTTTGCCATAAAGCCTCATGGTCTTCTGGTGTAGTTAATACGGTGACAATATCGTCTTGCAGGTGAATATGACCGGTTTGAGCTAAAATCGCTAAACTTTCATGGAGCCAGCGTTGATAGCGTGGATGAATCTTAGCGCTTGCTATTAATGCTGATATTGACTGACTTTGGCCTACGTCAGTCAACACGCCTAGCGTTCTAAGCTGAGCGATTAATAATCGTGCTAGCCATGCATCAAATTGTTGCCAAGCAGCCGCCTCTAAGGGCATTACTGCCATGATTGAATCGGTCATGTTCGCTCCGTAAAGGCGTTATGCAAAATTCTCCAACCGCGTCTACATGCGCTTCGCAAGCAGTGCAAGAATATCATTCTGTAAGCGCGGTATTCCTCACCGCAAGGCGAATTGTCTCTAGCTTTGGCGCAGCCGTGCGACTTCAGCTGCGGACAAGCCTGTGTTGGCAGCAATAGTGGCATCATCTAATAAAGGTAACAAATTACGGGCGATGGTTAGAGCGGCTTGGCGTTCCCCTTCTTCTCTGCCTTCTTCTCTGCCTTCTTCTCGACCAATTTCCAGACCCTCTTCCCGTCCTTCTCTTAGCCCATCTTCCTTAGCTTTTTTTATTGCACCTCGTTGCAGCCATATAAAATCGGCACGCTTTTCTTGGGCTTCTAATTCCACCGGCGTGAGTCCTGCTAAGTTGGCAATCTCGAAAGCGTGGCGGATATTAGGCTCTCGAGCCAAGCCCTCGGGTATGAACGCTAAGGAACCAGCATTTTTGACAAAGTACAACCAACGCTCTTTGGCAGTGCTTAGCTCGGTTTCGGTCAAGGTAAATTTAGGCAATTCGATAAAGATTAATTCGATGTCATCGCTGTATTCAATCAGTTGTTGTTTATCTAGCAGTTTGAAGCGACTGGTCAGATCAGGACTGTCGAACAGCTCGAAATCCGTTAACGTTAGTGCAATAACCGGATTCAGCAAGGTGTATTCCTCACCTTTTAGTAGTTGCTGTGAGTAAGCCTTCGCGGCGTTAAACAGAATGCGCTGTTCAAACCCTTGTACATTCAACACCTGCATTTCAATGATGACTTGCCGACCATCGGCAAGTTTAGCTTTGACATCGACATACGTGTCTTTCATGCCTTTAAGCATAGGAATTTGATAAGGGTCGACGATAGCTAAATCGAGAATAGCTCGCTCGCTAGGGTATTCAAGCACAGCGTTGAGAAAATCGATAAGAATCGGTTTGCTCTCTTCGCTACCGAAGACTTTTTTAAAGGCAAAATCGGTTTTGACATCGAGAAAGCGCATGGCTGACACCAGAGAAAAAGATGGCGGCATTATGGCATCAGCCTGGGGCGTTGGCAATCGAGTCGATAAAGCCTTGCTGTGCAGAATACTTGAATCTGCGTGATAAGTAAGTGAGCAACAGTTTTTTTTAACCAAATGAAAAACACTTGCCTTTCTTAATTCACCACGGAAGATAAGTTTAATGCTTTTACTGACCACCATCGAAAACTTCAATCACTAAATTGGCTCCTTCAGTGTCATTAAATGCCCAGAGTTTGCCTGACATATTATTTTCAACAATCATCTTTGACATATATAAACCAATTCCTGTGCCTTTACCTTCCTCTTTAGTGGTGAAATAAGGGTCATAAATTTTATTGATAATATTTTCTGGGATTCCACCAGCATTATCTCTTACGGTAATGGTTATCAAGTTACTTGGCTTTCTTTTAATTTCTATCGTGATAGTCGGCTGTGGTATTTGCCGCTCATTTAGAATGTCTTTGGCATTATTAATTAAATTTAAGATGACTTGAGAAAATTCACCCTGTAAGCCGTTGATAATTATCTCTTCTTCACAAAGTATTTTCAGCGTTATATTGTTATTTTTAAGTTGGGCTTCCAATAAATCGGTAGTTGAGCGGACAACCTCATTAATCTTAAACGGCTCGCTGTGTTTGTTCGGCTTAAAGAAATTACGGAAATCGTCTATGGTTGAGGACATTTTTTGGATGAGACGGTCAGATTTTTCCATGCTATTGACCATAAAATCATCATCCAATTTACCGATTTTGTAGCGTAATTGCACATTTTGCAAAACCAAGCCTAATGCATTCAACGGTTGCCGCCATTGGTGAGCAATTGCGCCAATCATTTCGCCCATCGCCGCCAAGCGAGATTGATGAATCAACAAGGCTTCTTGTTTCTGGCGTTTAGCGACTTCATCTTTGATTTTTTGATCCAGGTCTTTGTTGAGTTCGGCTAATTCATGGGTACGTTTAATAACTTGGGTTTCCAGTTCTAAGTTATAGTTCTCCAGATGCTTTTTCGACAACATCAGCGAATCAACCATTTGATTGAAACTGTCAGACAAAATACCTATTTCGTCACTGCGGGGTTTGATGTTAGAGCGAACGGTCAAATCACCACCTGCAACTTGAGTCGCTAACTGACTGATTGTGGAAACAGGGCCTGAAATCCAACGCGCAAAGAAGTAACCAATAATTAAAATAATAACGAAGGAAATCGCTATGATGTAGACAATTTGGAAATACATTTCCTTAATGTATTGGTCGTATTGTTCCGTCGAAAAACCAATATGTAACCACCCCCATTCGATGCCAGAAAATTTAATCGGATAAACAAAGTGATAAACTCGCGGGATACTATCCACAGCTAGAATTTTATACGTGATGTCCTTGCCTTCTAGTTCTGCCATGTCGTTAACTAATTTATCCATTAGGTGCCAGTTTTGTTGGTTAATCCATATCTTTTCCCCGACTTTTGGTGAGACTAACACATAATGGATACTGGCATTGTTTTTCAACACGTCCACATTGTGTTCGACAATAAAACCAAAATCTTTGCTAATAATGGCATCAGAGCTGGCTTGTACAATAGATTTGGAAACCGTTTCCCCCTGAGTATACATAATTTGGTTAAATGCATTTTTCTGCATGGGGATAAACATATAAGCAAAAAACAAGGTAATGATTAATACCAACGTTCCGAATAGCAAAAATACTCTGATGAAAATTGAGCTTTTGGGTTTAGAAAGCACTGTTGGCTGTACCTGTTAAGATTAATAAATTCATGGTGCGATAATCGCTGCTTATTTTTTATGGCGCTGTTTCAGTTGCAGATAATCTTTGTACAATTTATCAAAAACATCTAAATCTTCGGTTTTACAATAATCAATTTCGGGCGTTTTAAACATTTCTAAAATCAGCTTACCACGCGCGCTATCTTTAATGCCCAATGCAACCTTAGTTAAAGCCTCATCTAAAGGGTAACCATGGCGGAAGTAACTGAAATTTCTGCCTTTAATATCAAGTGCATTGAGAATTTTGACCTTATTTTTGACATCGGGATTCAGCTCACTTACCGTGTCATAAGAACTGAGATAAACCACTCCAGCATCTAATCTGCCAAAAAAAATATCGAGGATAAGATGGGTGTTCTTCTTTTGAAGTTTGACAGACTGAACAACATTTTTATACGGTTGCTTAAGCTCTTTTAGCACCAAGGTGTCAAGAAAAATATCGGCAAGTTCATCTTGCTCTATCATTCCCAGGCGTTTATTACGCAAGTCCTTTACGTTATTAATATTCTTATCGTTACGAACAACCAATACTAGCTTCTCAGTTTTTTTGCCTTCATACACGCCGACAAAACCAGTGCCTAATTCTGCCTTTTTAAAATATTTGGAAATGAGCAACGGTGGCGCAACAATTAAATCCAGCTCACCTTTTCTGAATGCTGTTTGCATGTCTTCCATACGGTCATAGACAACGGCTTGGGTAGAGGACATGAAATAATTTTGCTTTTTTGCTTCTTCTGAAAGTAGTTCCTTGGCCCAAAAGTTCAACGAAACTTGAATATCGGTACGATTAGCCATATCGCTGATTGAATTAAAATAATAGCCCATATTCATTCGTACAGTATTTTGCGGTGCTTCTTCGGCATGGGCGAGTAAACTGCTTGCTAACCATAACAGTGATAAGGCAAAAGCGGCGATGAATAGATTTAAGAGAGGCTCTTTACGTCCAATATAAACACAGTTCAAGCCCATAAAAACGACATGGATAACTAATAGACTTTTATTCATTTTCACAGAGAAACACATAACCAACATATTTTGGGCAAAAAAAAGGGGGTTACCCCCCCCCTTTTTTTTGTGTTTGGCAAGAAAGCTGGCTTTATTCTTTATCAGCTTCTTTCATGCTCAATCTAACGCGTCCTTGACGGTCAATTTCCAACACTTTAACGCGAACCGTATCACCCTCGCTCAGTTTATCACTGACTTTATCAACATGTTCGTCAGAAATTTGCGAGATATGCACTAAACCATCTTTTCCTGGCAGAATAGTTACAAACGCACCAAAATCCATCAGTCTGACTACTTTGCCTTCATAGACTTTGCCGACTTCGACTTCTTCGGTAATTTCTTGAATTAATCGGCGCGCTTCTTCACCGGCCGCTTTATCGACTGATGCGATTTTAACGACGCCATCATCGGTTAAATCGACGCTAGCCCCGGTAATTTCAGTGATACCCCGAATAGTTGCACCACCTTTACCAATCACTTCACGGATTTTGCTAGGGTCAATTTTAAACGTGATAATTCTAGGCGCAAAATCAGACATTTCTTCACGCGCACACGCTAACGCTTTTTTCATTTCACTTAAAATGTGTAAACGACCTTGCTTAGCTTGTTCTAACGCAGTCTTCATAATCTCGGCGGTAATACCGTCGATTTTAATGTCCATTTGCAATGCCGTAATACCGCCTTCAGAGCCAGCGACTTTAAAGTCCATATCGCCTAAATGGTCTTCATCACCCATGATGTCAGACAATACGGCAAAACGCTCGCCTTCTTTAATTAAGCCCATAGCAATACCAGCAACCGGCGTAGTAATTGGCACACCGGCATCCATTAACGCTAAGCTGCTGCCACAAACCGATGCCATAGAGCTAGAACCATTAGATTCGGTAATTTCTGAAACGACGCGTATGGTATAAGGGAATTCATCCATGTTAGGTAATACGGCATTGACACCGCGCTTAGCTAAACGACCATGACCAATTTCACGGCGTTTAGGTGAACCGACTTGACCGGTTTCTCCCACGCTAAATGGTGGGAAATTGTAATGCAACATAAACGGCTCTTTGTATTCGCCGCCTAATGCATCGATAACTTGTGCGTCACGTTGTGTACCTAATGTGGCGACAACTAATGCCTGAGTTTCTCCGCGAGTAAACAATGCCGAACCGTGCGTTCTTGGTAACACGCCTGTACGAATAGAAATAGGCCGAATAGTATCTAAGGCTCTACCATCAATACGGCGACTTTCATCTAAAATAGCTAAACGCACGATTTTTGCTTCTAAATGTTCGATAATCATACGAACATCGTTAGCGGCATAAGCGCCATCTGCGGTAAATTTTTCAACAGCAGAATTCCTAACAGCTTTCAGTTGCTCTTGACGAACCAATTTTTCTGGAATGCGATAACCTTGAACTAAGGCCGCTTCGACCTCTGTAGTAACTAACTCGACTAATGTTTGATTAGGCTCTACCGGCTGCCACGCTATAGGCGCTTTATTGACATCAGCGGCAAACTCTTTAATCGCATTAATCGCTACTTGCATTTGCTCGTGGCCAAATAATACAGCGCCTAACATGATTTCTTCAGATAAGCCTTTCGCTTCTGATTCAACCATCAATACGGCTTGCTCAGTTCCGGCAACCACTAAAATAAGCTCAGATTCTTTTAATTCCGTAGGCGATGGGTTAAGTAAATAAGCACCATTTTTATATCCTACTAAACTAGCACCGATAGGCCCGTTAAACGGTAAACCTGATACAGATAAAGCTGCCGAAGCACCTAGCAACGACGGAATTTCAGGATCAACATGAGGATTTAATGATAAAACCGTGGCAACGATTTGCACTTCATTCGTATAGGTTTCGGGAAATAAAGGTCTTATCGGTCTATCGATTAAGCGAGAGGTTAACGTCTCTTGCTCACTCGGTCTACCTTCCCGCTTGAAAAAACCGCCCGGAATTTTGCCGGCTGCATAGGCTTTTTCTTGATAGTTAACGGTTAATGGGAAAAAATCTCCGCCATTGGCGTCTTTTTTAGCGACAACAGTAACTAATAACGTTGTGCCTTCTACATCAATGATGACGGCGCCGTCCGCTTGACGTGCGATTTCTCCAGTTTCCAGCGTTACTTTGTGCGCGCCGAACTGAAATTCTTTCCTGATAAGATTCACTCTAGGATTCCTTTGCATGTAGTATTTGTGCGTTGATCTTAAATAGTCAAACGGCGCTGTGTAAGCGCCGTTTAGCCATTATTTTCTTAAACCAAGACGCTCAATTAATGAACGATAGCGGTTGCTGTCTTTATTTTTTAGATATTCCAACAACTTGCGGCGTTGGTTAACCATACGCAACAAGCCACGACGTGAGTGGTTATCTTTTTTATGCGCAGCAAAATGCGGTGTTAAATGAGCGATATGAGCTGTTAACAGTGCAACTTGCACCTCAGGTGAACCCGTGTCAGTTTCTGATAAACGGTATTCTTCAACCACCGCTCTTTTTTGTTCTGCTGTAAAAGGCATTGCTAATCCCTATTAAAGATTGTAAGTAATGATTATCGCGTATGCGATAGATGAAACCCTGTCCACGATAGGGTGTAGACCAGGAATAATGGTATAAGCCACTTAGCTTATACATTGTTCATATTGAACAATTTTTTCGGCGCTATTTTAGCATCCAATAAGCTTTCTCCCAACCCCAAAAAAGTGGCGTCATGATAAAGTCTTATCATACCGGAATGAGAAGTTTGATAGTTAACGGCTTGACCAAAACGAATTTGCCGAGCTTGCTCTTCGTTTAGCTGAACGCTAGGCAGCTTTTGTAAAGGATGGTCGACCGGAATTAACTGCTGAAATAAGCCAAAGTCGTCTAACGTTGCCAATTCGTCTAAAGTCTTGCTTTGTTCAATTGCAAAATGCCCAACGCCTATGCGTCTCAGCATCGTTACCGTCGCACAGGTGCCTAACGCAAAGCCTACATCTTGTGCAAGCGAACGGATATACGTGCCTTTAGAACACGTCACATCTAAACTCAATTTAGCAGCGTTATACCCCTTAAGAATAAGCTGGGAGATATTGATTGTTCTCGCTTCACGCTCAACACTAATGCCTTCGCGAGCAAGCTCATATAACTTCTTACCTTGTAGCTTTAACGCTGAATACATAGGTGGAACTTGCGTTGTCGTTCCTAAAAAACGTTGTAAACACGTTTCAATATCGGCTTCTGTTAACTCAGGCACGGCGCTGGTTTGAATAATATCACCTTCAGCATCGCCCGTGCTTGTCATCACACCTAGCTGAATATCAACTATGTAGCGCTTATCATGCTCTAACAGCATTCCTGACACTTTTGTCGCTTCCCCCAAACAAATCGGTAATAAGCCTGACGCTAACGGGTCAAGACTACCGGTATGTCCGGCTTTATTGGCTTGATAAAGGCGCTTAACTTCTTGCAGGGCTTTATTGGAAGAAATACCTAAGCGCTTGTCTAATAAGACAATGCCGTGAATATCACGGCCTTTCTTGTGTTTAGCCATATCAATCCTGATGGCTAGAGGAATCTTTATGGATACCGCTTAATAATTGTGCAACTCGCATACCTTTATCAAATGAGTCGTCATAAAAAAAACGTAATTCAGAAATATGCCGTAAACGCATACGTTTTGCCAATTCATGACGAATAATCGGAGCTAACTCGTTTAACACTTTAGTATTGTGTTTTTTAGCTGCATCATCGGCATTCATCACGGTAAAAAAGACTTTAGCGACGGCTAAGTCTTTAGTCACTTCTACATCATTAATCGTGATAAAACCTAATCTGGAATCGCTAATCTCACGCTGTAAGATAAACGATAATTCCTTTTGCATTTCCGATGAGACGCGGGCATTACGCCCGTATTCTTTAGCCATTATATAACCCGTCTGACTTCAGTACGCTCAAAGACTTCGATTTGGTCACCGGTTTGTACGTCGTTATAGTTTTTCACGCCAATGCCGCACTCCATGCCCATTTTGACTTCAACGGCATCGTCTTTGAAACGACGCAAGGATTCGAGCTGACCTTCGAAGATAACCACGTTATCGCGTAATACGCGTATAGGTAGATTACGTTTAACATAACCGTCAACGACCATGCAACCCGCAATGGCACCAAATTTAGGTGAGCGGAACACATCGCGCACTTCAGCAAGACCGACGATTTGTTCTTTGATTTCAGGTGCTAACATACCGCTAATTGACTTCTTAACCTCATCAATCGCATCGTAAATAACACTGTAATAATGCAGGTCAACGCCTTTTTCTTCAATTAACTTACGCGCAGTAGCATCAGCTCTAACGTTAAAACCCATTAAAATGGCATTAGATGCAATCGCTAAGTTCACATCACCTTCGTTAATACCGCCGACACCACCAAAAACCACTTTAACTTCAACTTCATCATTTGATAAAGCAACTAACGAACCGCGTAAGGCTTCTAAACTACCTTGTACATCGGTTTTTAATACCAAGTTAACACTGGCTAATTCGCCACTCGTCATCCTAGAGAAGACTTCATCGAGTTTTGAAGCTTGTTGTGCTGCATGGCGACTGAATTTTTTACGGTCTTCGCGGTGTCTAGCTAGTTCCTTAGCCACCCGCTCATTTTGCACAACGATAAATTCATCGCCGGCATTCGGCGTACCTGATAAGCCTAAAATTTCAACCGGTACACTAGGTCCGGCTTCTTTTAGCGGTTTACCATTTTCGTTAAACATAGCTCGAACACGGCCAAACTCGTGACCACACAACACCATTTGCCCGCTTTCCAACGTGCCTTTTTGAATCAACACGGTCGCAACAGCACCCCGCCCCTTATCTAATCGGGATTCAATAACAATACCCGAGGCTGGACCTTGTTGTGGTGCCGTTAATTCTAAAATTTCAGTTTGAACAATTAATGCTTCGATTAAATCGTCAATACCTTGACCTGTCTTAGCGGAAATTTTCAAAAACTGAACATCACCGCCCCATTCTTCAGCTAACACATTAATGCCGGACAGCTCTTGCATGACTTTGTCAGGGTTTGCATCCGCTTTGTCGATTTTATTCATCGCAACGATGATAGGCACATTAGCGGCTCGCGCATGTTCAACAGCTTCTTTAGTTTGTGGCATCACGCCATCATCGGCTGCAACAACAACGATAACAACGTCAGTCACATGCGCACCACGTGCCCGCATCGCGGTAAAAGCAGCGTGACCTGGTGTATCTAAAAAGGTAACCGAACCGTGATCGGTTTTTACTTGATAAGCGCCGATATGTTGAGTAATGCCGCCCGCTTCGCCTGCAGCAACCCGTGTTTTACGAATATAGTCTAATAATGAGGTCTTACCATGATCGACGTGCCCCATGATGGTCACGATAGGCGCTCTTGGCAGTAATGGATAATTGTCTTCTGACTTAGCTTCTGCTAATAACTCTTTTTCTAAATCGTCATCGCTTTGCATAACCGGCTTATGCCCCATTTCTTCAACCAAGATTGCAGCAGTTTCTTGGTCAATACTTTGGTTAATCGTAGCCATGATGCCTAACTTCATCAGCTGCTTAATCACCAGCGCTGCTTTAACGCTCATTTTTTGCGCTAGCTCTGATACAATAATCATCTCAGGAATTGTGACTTCTTTGATGATAGGCGCAGATGGCATTTCAAACTGATGTCTATTTTCAGTCACAACGCGTTGCTGTACTTTGCCTTTTTTCTTCCCCTTCTTGCTGTCTTTATTAGGGGATGGGCGTAAATTACCTTCTTCGGGCTGTTTTTTACGATACTGATCTTGCTTAGCCGCCGCTTGTTGTCTCACTTTATCTGCATTCTTCTTGATGGATTCTTCTAACCGACGCTCTTTATCTTGTTGCTTTTTTCTAACTTCATCGGATTCTTTGGCTTTAACAGGCTTGTCTTGGCGAACTTTTTTATCTTCTTTCACCTTAATCGCAGCAAATTTTTCTTCTGGATCTAATTCTAAATCCACATCTAAACCTAAAGCGTAATTAGCTGCGGGCACTTCAGGCTCTGGC
>CAWUNX010000027.1:0-17036 GCA_963923905.1 uncultured Methylocucumis sp. | reverse complement strand
TCGTGGGCTCGGAGATGTGTATAAGAGACAGGAAGGTAATTATCAAGATTACGAAGCCGACCGCCATCGCCGTTTAGGTACTGATGCTGATCAACCTAAGCGCTTAAAATACAAAAAATTAACCGGATAAACAGAAAACAGCTAGCAAGGACGCTAGCTTATGTTTAGTGCTTGCTTTTTAGCAATGCCATATTGCTCTAACGCAGTGATTATCTCTTGATTTGCCTGCGCTTGCTTCAGGTCTTGCAAGCGCTTGAAATATTGGTCAAAGGTAATATCCGCCCCAACTATCTGCCCCGTTAAACGCTGCCGACAAAACTCTTGCCAGCGCTCAGCTTGCCCAGCATTCAATACTTCTGGGTAATTTCTTGCTTTGTATCTAAACAACATTTCAGCAAGTCGCTTATCTTCAAATTTAGGATTTAATTTAGCTAGTTGCTCAGGTTTAGCTTGTCTTACCGCTGCACATTTGTTTTTGTCTGCGGCAGAAAAAAAGCCACCGCTGTATAACATTAAATCTGGGTCATTATACTTAGGAAGCTCATCAACACTTGCAAAAACGCTGGCGATTTTTTCTGCTAAGCCTGACGTTGACTTAAGCAGTTGTTGATGCTTAGTACACTGCTCGATATTTAGCCCTAAGCGCGTAATATCTATGGCACGCAAAGCATTCATAGGCGCTAATACCGGACATTTATTAACATGCACGACTTTTAGCGGAACTCTAGCAGAATCTTCTGGTAAATCAGCGACCGCAGTAAAAACACGCCGTCTAATTTCTTCTACAGACAAATTCAATAACGGTTCAGGGAAAACGGATAAATCGTAAACCACAATGCCGTTATTATTAATGGGATGTTGACAAATCGGCAACACAATCGCTAAACAGTGTTGGTCTGAGCGGTATTTGCCGGAGACATGGATAACCGGTTCGTAGCGACCTAAATTAAGCAGTTTTAATGCTTCGGCTTTAGTTCTATGGGCTAACAGGTAAGCAAAGATTTTTGGCTGTTGTTGCGTAATCAACTGGGCTAAAGCGATAGTCGCATATACATCTGATAACGCGTCATGAGCATTGTCATGCGTTATCGCATTAGCATGAGTCAAATCGGTTAGCTTAAAACTAGGCCTTTGCTCTTCAGTGCTTGGCCATTTTATATTATCGGGTCTTAGCGCTTTAACCGCCCTGACAACATCTAATAAATCCCAACGCGAATTACCGTTTTGCCATTCTCTAGCATAAGGGTCAAAAAAATTTCGGTATAAACAATGGCGGGTTAACTCGTCATCGTAGCGAATATTGTTATAACCTAAAGTACAGGTATTAGGTTGTGCCAGGTGTTCGTGAATCAGCTTAATAAACTCAGCTTCACAAACACCTTTTGCGTCAGTTTGCTGAGGGGTAATGCCTGTAATCAAACAAGCATCTGGATTTGGCAGGCTATCTAAAGGTAAGCAGCAATAATAAATATTCGGCTCTTCAATGACATTAAACTGGTCATCGGTGCGCATGCCGGCAAATTGAGCCGGTCTGGTTCGAGCAGGGTCAATACCAAATGCTTCGTAATCGTGCCAATAAAATGTGGCTGAACTCATCAGAATGTCGTTTATGAATTAACCACTTTGCCTTCAGCTTCTAACTTTTTTCTTTTATCGCATTTTTCCACGCAAACGCATTCGCCGTTATTAACGCCACCACAAGTGCCTTTAATGGCGCGTCTACCAAACATAACGCCTATCGCCATTAAACCCACAACGATTAACATGACCAAAAAAGTTGCTATTAAATAATCAAACATAGTGTTTTCCTGTGTTGCTCAATCACCACGACCTAAATTTTTTATCTCTTTGAGTCGACCATTTTCAAAACGCAAATATTGTTGCAGCCGCCTAGAACCAAAATCGTAAATCCATTCTTCTACTTCGACATCGATTTCAACATATTGCTGTTGTCCATAACCAATACCATTTTGCACACCTGCCCGTTGGTGACCGCGAACAAATTGGCTGGCGCCACGACGTTCAATATGAGTATCGACTGATTCGGGCTGACCACAAATGGCTAAGACATCGTGTTTACTATCGCCGACATTAACCAACTGATGCCCGCATCTTAGCGCAAATACTTGGCTAGTAAACAATAAACCTAAGCTTAACAATAGAATTTTAAGTTTCATAGCTTGTTCCTAAATAAAATGAAATGGCACTGTAGGCTATGAAAATGAATAATGACTGAATCGAAGAACTCTCCCGCCGGTAGAAAAGCTAGCGGGAGAGTAGAAGTACGGAATTAGCCGCCGAAATCATCTAACATAATGTTTTCTGGCTCAACACCGTTATCAAGTAACATCTTAATAACGGACGTGTTCATGATTGGCGGGCCGCACATGTAGAACTCACAATCTTCTGGCGCTGGATGATTTTTAATGAAGTTTTCATAAACGACATTATGAATAAATCCAGTATAGCCGGTCCAATTATCTTCAGGCAATGGGTCCGATAACGCTACATGCCAGGTAAAATTCTCATTTTCTCTAGCCAACATATCGAAATCTTCAACATAGAACATTTCGCGTTTGCTACGCGCGCCATACCAGAAAGTAATTTTGCGTTTAGATTTTAGCCTGCGCAATTGGTCGAAAATGTGCGAACGCATAGGCGCCATACCGGCACCACCGCCAATGAAGACCATTTCAGCATCAGTGTCTTTTGCAAAAAATTCACCGTATGGACCTGACACAATACATGTATCGCCAGGTTTTAAGCTGAAAATATAGGACGACATTTGACCTGGTGGCACATCTTCTGCAGCACGCGGTGGTGGTGTCGCAATACGCACGTTTAACATGATTTCTCTTTCTTCTGGATACGAAGCCATCGAATATGCGCGCAACACTGGCTCATTTACCGTCGATACATAGCGCCATAAGTTAAACTTATCCCAGTCTTCGCGGTACTCTTCGCCGACGATGAAATCGCTGTATTTTGCAACATGTGGCGGACATTCGATTTGAATATAACCACCGGCACGATAATTAATCGCTTCACCTTCAGGTAATTCCAACACTAATTCTTTGATAAATGTGGCCACGTTATCGTTAGATTTAACTCTACATTCCCACTTTTTAACCCCGAATACTGAGTCTTCGACTTCAATATCCATATGGTGTTTAACAGAAACTTGACACGCAAGGCGCTCACCTTCCGCTGCTTCGCGTTTAGTAATATGACTTAGTTCGGTCGCTAAGATTTCGCCACCGCCCGATTTTACTTTCACTTTACATTGGCCACATGTGCCACCGCCACCACAAGCTGACGACACAAATAAACCATTATCAGCCAATGCGGTTAATAACTTTGAGCCGCTAGGCACATGAATAGTTTTCTCTTCATTAATGACAACTTCAACATCGCCTTCCGCCACCAGCTTGCTTTTCGCGCCGATAATGACAAATACCAACGCAATGACAATTCCGGTAAACAGTACGATCCCTAATAAAATTTCAAGCATGTTGTTTACCTTATAATTGAATGCCGGAAAAAGCCATGAAGCCTAACGACATCAGACCTGCTGTAATGAAAGTAATACCCAAACCTTGTAATGAAGCAGGAATATCACTGTATTTTAGTTTTTCGCGTACACCCGCCATAACGGTAATCGCCAATGCCCAACCGAAACCACTACCGATGCCATACGTCACGCTTTCGGCAAAATTGTAGTCACGCTCAATCATGAACAAGCTACCCGCTAAAATCGCGCAGTTTACAGTGATTAACGGTAAGAAAATGCCCAAGGCGTGGTATAACGCTGGAAAGAATTTATCTAAAATCATTTCCAAGATTTGTACTAACGCAGCAATCACACCGATACAGCTTAATAAGGCTAAAAAGCTTAAATCGACGCCTTTAATCCCTAACCACGATAATGCATCTTCTTTCAATAAAGCATGATATATCGCATTATTAGCAGGGACAGTAATCAACTGCACCATCATAACCGCGATACCTAAGCCCATAGCCGTTGAAATCTTTTTAGATACGGCGATAAACGTACACATCCCTAAGAAAAACGATAATGCTAAGTTTTCAATAAAGACGGCTTTGATGAATAAACTAATATACGCTTCCA
Source organism: uncultured Methylocucumis sp. (assembly GCA_963923905.1). Lineage (GTDB taxonomy): Bacteria > Pseudomonadota > Gammaproteobacteria > Methylococcales > Methylomonadaceae > Methylovulum. The sequence continues at coordinate 12,907 of CAWUNX010000027.1, read as the reverse complement.
TTAGTGATGCCCTCCTTCACCGTGAGCAATATCCATGATTTTAAATTCGACTTTTTCGCGTTGCGCAGGTTTCCACTGACGCACACCCCAAATAATCAAACCGATAATAAAGAATGCGCTAGGGGGTAATAACATTAAACCATTAGGTTGATACCAGCCACCGTCTTTTAACAATGGCAAAATCTCAATACCTAATAGCTTACCAGAGCCTAATAGCTCGCGGAAAAAAGACACGGTAATCAAAATCAAACTATAACCTAAGCCGTTACCGATACCGTCCATAAAACTTTCTAACGGCGGATTTTTCATGGCATAACCTTCAGCTCTACCCATTACGATACAGTTAGTGATAATTAAGCCGACGAATACTGATAATTGTTTGCTAATGTCATAAGCAAAGGCTTTTAAAATTTGATCGACGACAATCACTAACGAAGCAATAATCGTCATTTGCACAATAATACGGATACTGCTTGGTATATGATTTCTAATCGCACTAATCGCCGCACTCGAACAGGCAGTAACCATCGTCAATGCCAACGCCATGATAAGCGACGTAGACATTTGTGACGTTACCGCTAATGCTGAACAAATACCCAACACTTGTAGAGTAATAGGATTATTATCAACCAACGGCTCAACTAATACTTTTTTGGTTTCTTTATTTAAGAAACCGACTTTTTCATTTTCTAATACTGCGCTCATGATTTCGCTCCTTTAACCGTTTTTACTTTCGCTAAATAAAGTGCAAATCCCTCTTTACCTAACCAGTAGTGCACTAAATGAGTAACACCTGTGCTGGTTAACGATGCACCGGCTAAGCCGTCAACCTGGTATTGTGAACCTGGTTTACTGGAATCAACGCTACCTTTAATTAGGCTTAACGCCACTTCACCAATCTCAGCATCTTCGATTAAACCTTTTTCTAAGCTTGGTTGAGCGGTTTCGGCATAGACTTTTTTGCCTTTCCACAGGGCACGCCAATTAGGATTGACCACTTCACCGCCTAGCCCCGGAGTTTCGGCTTGGTCGTAAAAGTTAATGCTTTGTACAGTTTGGCCATCGGCTTCTAACGATAAGAAACCATACAAGGTTGACCATAAACCATAACCATTAATCGGTAAAATGATTGATTTAATTGCGCCACTTTCTTTAACCAAGAAAACTTTTGCATATTTAGCTTTAATACGAATATGCGCTATATCTTGCTCCTTAGGAATAGCAATGCTATACGCTGGGTCTTTTGCTGCTTTGCGCTGATCGTAATCTTTTGGGTTAATGCTATCGACATAATCACCTGTTGCTAAATCAACAATTTTCGCTTCGATTTTTTCATCAAACGCCTTGTCAATGTTACTGCCCTCTTCAAGTAAGCCTGCAACATCGAGGATATTTTTCTTCATATCCTGTTCTTTATTATTGATTTGCAAAGGTTTTAGCGCAACAGCGGCGAATGCAACTAAGACCGCGCAGACTAAACACAAAGAAACGGCAATAGCTATAGTTTTTTCCAGACTATCATTACCTAACGCTAATACTTTTTCAGCATAGGCTTTTGCCTTCAAATACATTTCATATTGTTCAAGCTTGGCACATAGCTTAGCCATGTGCTGGCATTGCTTTTTTTCATTAGGCATGACGTTTTTTCCTTCTGCTGATGTTGGCCTGAATGACAAAATAATCGATAAGTGGTGCAAACATATTGGAGAATAAAATCGCCAACATAATACCTTCTGGGAAAGCCGGATTAACAACACGGATTAACACCGTCATCGCCCCCACTAAACCGCCGAATAACCAGCGCCCTGTATTGGTCATTGCCGCACTCACAGGATCGGTAGCCATATAAACCATACCGAAAGCAAAACCGCCCATAGTCAAATGCCAATACCAAGGTATTGCAAACATTGGGTTACTATCACTACCAATCACATTAAATAATAATGACGTCGCTACCATGCCAGCAAATACACCCGCCATGATTCGATAGGAAGCAACGCGGGTATATAACAAGAAAGCAGCACCTATCAATATTGCCAAGGTCGAAGTTTCACCTAAGCAACCTGGCTCAAAGCCAAAAAAGGTTTGCATCCAGCTATAATTAGCGGCATGAATTGCATCTAAGCCACCATTAGCCGCTAAACCTAACGGTGTTGCTGCCGTGTAACCATCAACTGCAACCCAAACGGAATCCCCAGAAATGGAAGCAGGATAAGCGAAGTATAAAAAAGCGCGGCCTGTTAACGCTGGGTTCAAAAAGTTTTTGCCGGTACCGCCAAACACTTCTTTACCAATCACGATGCCAAACGAAATACCTAATGCAACCTGCCATAATGGCATGTCAGGTGGCATAATTAAGGTATAAAGCATAGAGGAGACTAAAAAGCCTTCATTGACTTCGTGACCGCGTACTGTGGCAAACAAGACTTCCCAAATACCACCAACAGCCAGCGTTGTAATGTAAATAGGTAAGAAATACAGCGCACCGTGAACAAGATTGGATAATGGGTTCATTGGGTTATAGCCAAAGACCATCATCGGAATACTACGCCAGTCATTAATTTTGTCCAACTCAATAGCGGCCATTGCTAGATTAGCTTGATAACCGGTGTTGTACATTGCCATTAATACACAGAAAAACGTGGCAATTACCACAAACGTCATCGTCCGCTTTAAATCGTTACCATCACGTACATGTGTTGCCCCACGCGTCACATCGGGTGGCGTGTACATAAAAGTATCAACCATTTCATAAAGGCCATAATACTTCTCGTATTTACCGCCTTTAGAAAAATGCGGAGCTAGACTGTCTAAAAAATCTCTTGCAGACATTATCCTTCCTTCTCAATTTTAGTTAAATTCGCTCTCAAAACCGGACCGAAATCATGCTTACCCGGATCGACAAAAGTACACAAGGACAAATCTTCCTCATTTAACTCTAAGCAGCCTAATAATTGCGCTTGATCGGAATCACCCACGACTAATGCTTTTAGTAACGCGGTAGGCAAAATATCGAGTGGCATCACTTGCTCATACACACCTACAGGAACAATCGCTCGGTTACTACCATTTCTATTAGTGGTCAGCGGGAATTTACGCTCTGATTTGCGTTCCTTGCTTGATACATAGACATTCAGTGCTGAATATTTGTCTTTACCCGGCACAATCCAACCAAAGAACTCACGTTGACGACCTTCTTCCAACACCGAAATCTGGTTACTGTAAAAGCTTAAATAATCTGCCCAACCGGTTGCATGATGGCCGTATAAAACTGAACCTGATACTACACGGCTTTCAACGCCGTCTGCTAATTCACCAGCGACTAAATCCGACGCACATGCACCAATACGAGTTTTAATCAAGCGCGGATTTTTTGCTGTAGGCCCTGCTAATGCAATGATTTTCTCGACATTAAGTTGACCTGTTGTAAATAAAGCACCTATTGCCATAACCGCTTGATAATCTACATACCAAACAAATTTTTCAGCACTGACTGGATCGATAAAATGGATATGGGTGCTGGGTAACCCGGCTGGATGCGGCCCTGAAAACTCTGCAACCGTTACACTCGCATTGCCAACTGCAATATCTGCGCCTTTTGCTTTACAAACGTAGGTCTTGCCTGCCGTTAAACGGCTAATGACTTTTAATCCGTTAATAAAATCAGCAGAACGTGGCTTGATAACAACAGTAGGATCAGCAGCAAGAGGACTAGTATCTATAGCTGTCACAAAAATTGAGCTAGGCACACTCTCTATCGCGGGTGTTTTGCCGTAAGGCCTAGCCCGTATTGCCGTCCACAATCCAGACGCCACTAAATTTTCTTTCACCTGTTCACTGCTCAACCCCGCTAATTCTTCCTCTGAATAGCTAGCAAACGAAACAGCTTCTGAGCCACTTAGTTCAATAATCACCGACTGTAATACGCGTTTCTCTCCGCGATTAATAGCCTTAACAACACCTGCACCAGGTGCCGTAAATAAAACACCCGAATTTTTTTTATCACTAAACAGCGCTTGTCCTAACTTAACCTTATCACCTTCAGCAACAAGCATGGTAGGTTTCATTCCTACATAATCCATGCCTAAAATAGCAACCGATTTTACTGGATTGCCGTTATCAACTTCTTGCTTAGGCTGCCCCGTAATGGGTATATCCAAACCTTTCTTAATAGTAAATTGCATAGTAAAAGCCTACTCTCCCAATAAGTTGCGATAAAACCGCATCTTGTTAAACCCCAGCCGAATTAAGGGGCGTGTTAACACGTAAAACGAACGCATTACAACATAAAACTATAGCTTTCTCAACATTGTAGCAAACACCAAGCTGTGCTGACTTACATGAGCACTACGTCAAAAAATGCAATTTATCCTCTAGGCAAATACCGCTATCAGTATTAAAAATATCCTGACCCTAACCAACAATAAGTCTGCACTTGAAATAGCACGTCTTTAGATTAATTTAGCTTCATTTTTTACTGGAAGGATAATTGTGCAAAATACCGATGTTTATGCATTACTTGGCAAACTATTTACAAATTGGAAACAATATAATTCAATCTTATTTACACTTTAGCGTGATAAAACTAATACGCACCCTCCACTAAGGCCTCATCATACATACGCTTAAGAACTGACGAAAATGACAGAATAATCACCTACAAATTGTGATGAAGTTTCCAATTAAGCAACAAAATGACGAGGCACTATATTGTTTTGTGAATACCATCAAACAACGATATTGACGTGCTTTATCCTCATCAAAGATTATAACGACGTACTCTTGATAGTACCGTGTGTTTTTATAAATCTTGGAGCCTTTCTTTATGAAAAAACTAATCTTTGCATTTACGTTGCTGTTTAGCATTCTTGCGGCTCAAGGAGTTTCTGCCGCGAATTTAACGTGGGTCTCTACGCCTGCTGTAGTCGGTTCTGATACTAAAAGTCTGGATGGTAATCCCGATCCTAATGTTTTAGTTGGTGACTATAACTTTAACAAAAAACCCTCTGGTGGCAATAAAACACATACTTGGGTGTTTAATGTGACGCCATCAAGTAGTGTTAGCGTCTATTTCTCAGTCTTGTTAGGCGTGATTAAAACTGCAACCTTAGACGGCAATGCAATTGCCTCTGGTGATGTAGTTTCGCTTATCGGCGGCAACCACACGATTGTTCTTGTTATGAAAAATATTGCCAAAGGAGCGCATGAACAACTTTCCATTATCAATAGCATTCCAGTACCTGCCGCTATTTGGTTATTCGGCTCTGCAATCTTAGGTTTAATCGGCGCGACACGCCGCAAAACTGCTTCTTCAGCTATTTAAGGAATGGCTATTAAGATAATACTCTAAGGCTTTTCCTACCCCATACTCATAAGCCCTTACCCCAAAGGGCTTTTTTATTTTATTTCCTAAGCAAAAGTGCTTTTGAGTTTATAGAATCAAACTCAAGCCAATATTGTCTCTACTGTTAAAACTGTCCCCATTTTTAACTGCACTCGCTATAAAGCAGCACTAACGAACATATCAAGTTATTCCAAAATTATCAAAGAGGAAGCTTTACTCCGTCACGATTCATAAACTGCGCTCTTAATTCGATACATAGGAGCATGATATGAACATTTTATTAACGGGCGCTACTGGCTATATAGGCCAATCAGTAATACGCGAACTACTACCGCGAGGTCATCATATTCTGGCTTGCTGCCGACATCCTGAGCGACTAAGTTTAACAAGCCCGCAAACTCAATTGATTAGCATTGATTATAGGCAAATGCTAGAACCAGAATCCTGGTATGAGTATCTGAAGGCAGTTGATGTGGTCATTAATTGCGTAGGGATTATCATCGAGACACCGCAACAGCGTTTTGAAATCCTACATACCAAAGCACCTATAGCATTGTTTAATGCTGCGGTAACCCTAGGCGTAAACAAAATTATACAAGTCTCAGCACTAGGCGCAGACGAACACGCGCAATCAGCTTACCACTTAAGCAAAAAAGCTGCCGATGATGCTTTAAGGCAGCTTCCGATAACGCATATCATCTTGCAGCCCTCAATCGTATATGGTCATGGCGCTGTGAGCACTGAATTGTTTAGTGCACTCGCAGCTTTACCTGTGCATTTTTTACTGGATACGGATGAAAGCTTATTGCAACCCATTCATATCGAGGATGTTGTCGCTTGCGTGTGTCGCTGTGTTGAACCTGACATCACCGAATCAAGAACCTATAGCCTAGTAGGCGCTGAACCTATTAAATACCGTGATTATTTACAAGGCTTAAGAAAGCAGCTTGGAAAGCCCATTGCCAAAACCTACACACTTAATGCATACAGTTACTCATTACTAACCACGCTTATGCCATTATTAGGTGAACCCATGTTGTCAAAAGACAACTTAACTATGTTACGAAATGGCAATTACGGCGATACAAACGATACGTCAACGTTATTAAAAAGGTCGCCACAAAATCTCACGACATGATTAGCAACACCTGCAAGCCAGGCAGAGCGCTGGTACGCGCGCATGTATTTTTATAAACCTGCATTGCGTTATTGCATTGCATTAGTCTGGTTATGGAGTGGCATCACTTCGATACTGTTTTATCCACATCAACAAAGCTATGAGCTACTCGCCCAGCTCGGCATTCATAACACATGGGCAATAGCAACACTTTATGGCTTAGCCGGTTTAGACTTAGCGATGGGCTTAGCGGTTTTAGTCCGTTATCGTTTAATGACTACCTTGCTTATGCAAATATGGCTAGTAGTGGGTTATTCGATAATTATCGCCGTTTATTTACCCGAGTTCTGGCTACATCCTTTTGGCCCTTTGCTAAAAAACTTGCCGTTTTTGCTGTGTTTGTCGATTTACCGTGTAGTAGAAGGAGAAAGACCATGATTTATCTAGGCTTAAAACTACTACACATCCTCAGTGCCATTGTGTTATTTGGCTTAGGCTCAGGCACGGTATTTTATAAAATCATGGCCGATAATAGCGGCAATCATTCGGCTATTGCTGTTACTAGCCGTCATGTTGTACTCGCTGATTATTGGTTTACCACACCAACTGTTTTGATACAGCCTTTAACCGGCTGGTTATTAGCGCAACAGCTTTCACGTCCTATCACCGAGGACTGGCTAGTTTGGGCATTATTGTTGTACTTGATTACTGGTTTATGCTGGTTGCCGGTCGTGGTGTTGCAAATTCGTATGCGCGATATAGCCAATGACACCTTAAGACATGGCGAGCCTTTACCTTATATCTATCACTATTATTCTAAGATTTGGCTCACATTAGGCGTACCGGCATTTTTTAGCATGATAGCTATCACGACCCTGATGGTGTTTCACAACTCACTTTGGAGTTAATCTTATGCTTCCCCTTATGCAACGTGTTTTAGGCGACGCATGGGCTTTATTGCCTAGCGTCCTGCAAAAACATTATCAAATCACCGACACTCAAAGCAGTTGTCTGGCAGGCCACTTAACGATTGCGTATCCCAAATTCATGATGCCTATCGTGTGGATAATTCATTTATTCGGCGGCTTAATTTTATGGCCCGGCGAGCTAATAAACATTACGGTACAAAAGCATAGCGATGCCAACGGCATCATATATTGGCGGCGTAAGCTTAACTACCCTGATGGCAAAGCCGATTATTTTTATTCAACCATGACTTATATCGCTGAACATGAACTGGCTGAAACCATAGGCTTCGGTTTTGGCTTGTATTTAACCGTTAATGTTGTCAACGGCGATTTATGCTATCAAAGCAACGGGCATTTCTGGCACGCAGGCAAATTAAAAGTCAAAATACCCGATTGTTTTGTATTAGGCCGTGCGCTCATCACGGAACATGCGCTGTCTGAACAAGAATTTTTGCTAGATTTTACCATCAGTCATCCGCTATGGGGCACGACCTATAGCTATCAAGGCGTGTTTAGCTACGCGTAACACCCAGTCTTTGACTTAAGTTCCGGCAAGCCCTGCGTTTAGCGCTTGCCGGAATCTTATGCTTACAACCCGTTATGGCAACACGGATACTCTATCTAACGCGCCAGGTGCTATCGGCGAATTTGCTTTGATATAGGCTTCTAACGCATCAATATCTTGCGCCCCACCTAATAAGTTAGTTCCAGACGTTAACACCGTAAATTTATCACCACCGGTTGCCATAAAATTATTAACCGTGACGCGGTAACTCGCTGTTGGCTCAATAACCGCACCGTTTAATTGAATGGTCGCCGGATCAACTTTATCACAATCGCCACCCAATGAGTTCCAGGTATAGCTAAAGCCTTTAGACACATACAAAATACGGTTAAACGTTTGACCATTAGGGCAGCCTACGAATTGCTGTTCTAACAACGTTTCGATTTGCGCGCCGGTTAAGGTCATGGTCACTAAACTATTACCAAATGGCTGTACAGTAAACGCTTCGCTGTACGTCACATTACCATCGCCTTCGCCAGCACTGCTAGATGCGTAGGTTAAGTCGGCGCGAACACCACCTGGATTCATAAAGGCAATTTGTGCTTCGCCAAAACCTTTAGCTGCGGTTGCAGTTAGTTGCGCATCAACAATCACATCGCCTAAAGTAGATTCACCTGCGGCATTATTGGTTCTAGTTAAATCGGCACTGATACTGCCAATGATGCGGTTAGCGATAGGTTGCACAACGGTTTTGTAATTGTTAACAATCGTAGCGATTTCTGCACTGGGCGTAATCGCCGTATTGCTTCTATCAACCGCAACGTTATTAGCGCTGACTTTACGCAAACGTCCTGTTGCTGAGTTAATTTTTAAATCTAATTCCGTCACCACACGCCCGATGCTTAATGCGCTGGTCACAGGTACTTGATGTTTACCGTTTCTTGTTGTTAACAAGCAGTTATACAACGCATGGGTATGCCCGGTAATCACCGCATCAACGGCATTCGATAAGCCATTGACAATCGTTTTAATCGGGGAGCCTTCTAAACCACCTTCACAAGCATTTAATTTTTCAATAGAAGCCGTTGCCGCTGTGGTTCCGCCTTGGTGAATTAACACAATAATCGTTCTAGCCCCTTGCGCGCGTAACTCTGGGATTAAATGGTTTACCGTTTTAATTTCATCTTTAAACTGCAAGCCCGCGACGCCACTAGGAGTAACAATAGTCGGCGTCTCCTTTAGCGTCATACCAATAAATGCCACTTTAACGCCTTCAAATTCTTTAATGGTATAAGCCGGGAATAACGTTTCTTTAGTGGTTTTATCCACAACATTAGCCGCTAGGAATTGAAAATCCGCGCCTTCAAAAGGTACAGGCGTACCTACCGAAGCACCTTGACAGGTATTCACATCCGTAGGATGGCAACCGCCGTTTTGCATACGCAATAACTCAGTTTTGCCTTCATCAAACTCATGATTACCCACGGCATTAATCTCTAAACCTGCGCGGTTCATCGTTTCAATGGTCGGCTCATCATGAAATAACGCGGATAATAACGGCGTTGCACCGATTAAATCGCCCGCTGAAACAACGACAGTATTTGGATTTTTACTTTTAATATCGGCAATATAACCTGCCAACCAATCAATACCGCCGACGGGTATCGTTGCAGTCGTGTCTGCCGCTAAATTACGCAGGCTACCAGGGGATTCTAACTGTCCATGAAAGTCGTTAATCGCCACAACTTTAATATTGACATAATTGCCGGCAAAAACAGCTCCATTGACGGCAACGGCTAAAGCGACTGCACTTGCGATTTGTGTTAATTTCATTGTTACACCTTGCTATGCTTTCATATTAAGAAATGATAGCAACAGCATTCTCCGGAATGCTGTGTTATCTATGCTTCGCTTGCTCCTTAAACGAATCAACCATAGGGTAACAAGCTTATATGAAAGCGGTTTGACAAGCCCTAAACCGCCATAATCTTAGATAAGTCAAATCCCCATTGCTTGGGGTCCTCTTTGCTCATAATGCTATCCGGCGACTGCGATAAATCCATGACTTGCGGCATGATGTAGGCCATAGAATTGGTTGAGAAAAAGACTTTAACAATAGGCTTTAGCAAACTTTCATTGCTTTGCTCAATCACGACACCCATGCGCCCTGACTTAAGCTTAACTAACGTACCCGAAGGATAAATGCCTATCGTCTTTACAAACGCACTGAAAATCACCTCATCAAATTGTCCCTCTTTCCATTCCGCCATTTTGCGCAACGACTCAGCAGGCTCCCAGCTCGCTTTATAACAGCGTGTGGAGGTAATCGCATCATACACATCGCAGACAGCGCCCATGCGCGCAAATAAACTTAGTGCATTACCCGATAAACGGTCAGGATAACCATTACCATCGACACGCTCATGATGGTGCAAACAAACATCTAACGTAATCTCGCCGACGCCTTCAACTTTTTTTAGCTGCTCCCAACCTTTAAAAGGATGCGTCTTAATAATGGCGAATTCTTCATCGGTTAAGCGACCCGCTTTATTTAAGATTTTACTAGGCACAAAAATTTTGCCTAAATCATGCATTAACCCTGCCATGCCAGCTTCTTTAATGGTGTCACTGTCTAAATCAAGCTCTTTTCCCAACGCACTCATTAAACCGCACACCGCAACAGAATGTAGATACGTGTAATCATTGGCATTCTTTAATCGAACCAGGCTTAACAATGCTTCAGGATTGCGCAGGATTGATTGATTAATTTCATCAACCAGCGTAGAGGCCTGATCGATTTTAATCGCATTGCCCATGCGCGCTTCATTAAACATTTTAATGACATTGCCTTTGGCATTCGCCAAAATCTTTCTCGCCCTAACCAACTCATCAGACAATGACGCGCGAATTTTTAAATTCTTTTCTTGGTGAGCAATTTCCTCTAATGCCGTATTAATCTGTGTGCTTTCTTCTTCCTCTGAAACAGACTCAGCATTCGATACCACATCTAAGCCTTTACTCGTGTCTATCCAAACTTCTTTAATCTGATATTCAAGTAATGTTTGCAAATCTTTTTGCTTTTCTAGTTTGAATGATTTTTTCCAAAACGGATTATCCATCCAACTACCACAAATTTCATGAACATACATGCCTACTTGCGCATCTTTAACTTTAATTTTCTTTAGCATAAAACAGCCCTGACAACATGCGTAAATAGTAAAAATCAATCTAACTAGCGATTACTGGCAACAGCATTACCAGAGAAATAGCCCATATCAATAAAGCGGTGATACTTTTGCTATATACTTTGCAAGATTTCGTTTTTTGGCGTAGCGCTACTTAAAGCCCAAAACATCACTGCATCAAGTATACTTTACACGGTCATTTTTACGGTTTTTACATTCTTTCGTAGGGCAAAAAAACCGAATACAACCGTTCAAAGTATCTATTTACCTTTTAGCAACACTTAACAAAGAGAACAATGACTCTGTTAAGTTTGTTAACTCAAAAAATCTTATCATTTAAATAATAAGCCAAGCAATTGAGCAGCACCCAAATAACCCGACAACACTGGCTTACTTGTTTAACAACAACTATTCAGATCCAGCAAATTTAATAAACCTCAATACGTTATGAACAAATCAATCACTCGCTGGCCTGCTTTTTTAACTTCTCGCCTGCTAATATGCGTATTCACTGGCTTTAGCTCAGGTTTACCGCTGTATATCTTAATTAGCCTAGTCCCTGCGTGGCTTAGAACTGAACAGGTAGACTTAAAAGAAATCGGCCTATTTTCACTAATACAACTGCCCTACACCTGGAAATTTTTATGGGCACCGTTTTTTGACCGCTACAACTTACTATTAGGCCGCAGACGCGGCTGGATGCTGTTAATACAATGCGCATTATTACTCATTATTCCAACCCTAGGTTTGTTTGAACCTAAACTCAATTTATCCATGATTATAGCGTTATCGGTCATATTAGCCGTACTAAGCGCCTCGCAAGACATCGTATTAGATGCGTATCGACGCGAACTATTAACCGATAGCGAACTAGGCCTAGGTAATGCGATTCATGTCAATGCCTACAAAATTGCAGGTTTAGTGCCAGGTTCACTCGCATTAATTTTAGCTGATTATTTAACATGGCAATGGGTATTTGTGATTACGGCATTATTTATGTTGCCTGGCATAGTTATGAGTCTCTTGGTATCAGAACCTTTACAAGCCGACACACAACCTAAAAGCTTAAAACAAGCGATTGTCGAACCTTGTCGCGAGTTCTTCACCCGTAACAGTATCAGCACCGCATTATTAATTTTAGCGTTTATGTTTTTTTATAAATTAGGCGATAGCATGGCAACAGCTCTCGCGACGCCGTTTTATTTAGACATGGGCTATAGCAAAACCGAAATCGGTTTAGTCGCTAAAAATGCCGGTCTTTGGCCTAGCGTCATCGGCGGATTATTAGGTGGGCTATGGATGCTAAAATTAGGTATTAATAAAGCCTTATGGTTATTTGGGCTAATGCAAATGCTAGCAATTTTAGGCTTTGCCTGGCTAACAACCGTATCACATACACTGCTTGGCTTAGCGCTAGTCATAGGCTTTGAAGCCTTAGGCGTAGGTTTAGGCACAGCCGCTTTCGTAGCTTTTATTGCCAAAACCACACATCCGCTTTATACCGCAACCCAATTTGCGTTGTTTACCAGTTTAACCGCCATTCCCAGAACCGTCGCCAATGCAGCAACGGGCTTTTTAGTCGACGCATTAGGCTGGAGCAATTTTTATTTCTTATGTTTTGCGCTCGCCGTACCAGGCATGTTACTGCTATTAAAAGTCGCGCCTTGGCAAGATAAGGATTAAGCGCCTATGAAAAAGCTTAGGAATCAGAATTTAATAACTCCAGAAATTACCTATTGGTCGGAATAGCGACGTAATTCCATTTTGGTAAAAACGAGTCAAACTTAA